>DAIMJK010000243.1:0-5849 GCA_036722245.1 Lysobacterales bacterium | reverse complement strand
TCGGTGTACGCTCTTGACGTAAAACGTAAAACGTAAAACGTAAAGCGTAAAACGGTCCCTCGTGCCCCTACTCCCCAACATTTCCGCCATGCGCTTGATCATCCAACCCCTCGGCCGCCGCCCCTACATCCCGATCTGGGAAGCGATGAGCGCCTACACCGATACGCGCGATGGCGACAGCCCGGACCGGCTGTGGCTGGTCCAGCATGATCCAGTATTTACCCAGGGGCAGGCGGGCAAAGCCGAGCATGTGCTGGGGGCGGGCGACATTCCCGTGGTGCAGGTCGATCGGGGTGGCCAGGTGACCTATCACGGGCCAGGCCAGCTGGTTGTCTATCCGCTGCTCGATCTTCGCCGCTTGAAGATCGGCGTACGTGATCTGGTCGATGCGCTGGAAGGGGCGGTCATCGACACGCTGGCCGATTGGGCCATCACCGGCGAGCGCCGGCCCGGCGCGCCCGGGGTCTATGTCGGCGGCCGCAAGATCATGGCACTGGGCCTGCGCGTACGCCGCGGCTGCAGTTTCCACGGCCTGGCCTTCAACGTGGCGATGGACCTGTCGCCCTACGTACGCATCAATCCGTGTGGCTTCGCCGGGCTGCAGATGACCCAGACCAGCGAACTGGGCGGTCCGGCGTCGATCGACGCAGTGGCTGACGCGCTGGTACCGAAGCTGGCGAAGCGACTGGGCTATGCCGAGTGGACGACGGAGAGGGAGTGGCAGTTCCAGTAGCCAGGTCACGCCCGGCGCCGAGGCGCGGCCTGCCCGAGTGCAACTCGGGGTTCCATTGAAGCGGCGGCCTTGCTCTGGGCCCGGCCTGGTCGCTGAGCGCTGGGCCGGCGCTCTTCTGACCTCGCAGCCCTCAGCCCTGAAGCGCCTGCTAGTCTACGATCGCACCCTTCCGCCCTTGATGTCGACACCGCCCTATGCGCGAACATACCGAAAACGCCGGGCCGACGCCGGTCCAGGCGGTGGTGGTGGGTGGCGGTCCGGCCGGGCTGATGGCGGCCGAGGCGCTGCTCGCCGCGGGGCTGACGGTGGATCTGTACGAGGCCGCGCCCAGCGTCGGCCGCAAGATCCTGATTGCCGGCAAGGGCGGACTCAACCTGACCCACAGCGAGCCCAGGCTACGCTTCATGGCGCGCTTTCGGGAACGCTCGGCCGAGGTCGCACGCTGGCTGGCGGTGTTCGATGCCGACGACCTGCGCCAGTGGGCGCTGGGGCTGGGGATCCCGACCGTGGTCGGCAGTTCCGGCCGGGTTTTTCCGACCGATTTCAAGGCTGCGCCGCTGCTGCGCGGCTGGCTGCGGCGCTTGCGCTCACAGGGGATGCGCCTGCATACCCGCCATCGGTTCAGCGGTTGGGCGCGCGACGGCGCGCTGCGGATCGAAGTTCAGACCGAGCCGCCGCAGGAGCTGCTGTTGCGGCCGGTGGTCACGGTATTGGCGCTGGGCGGGGCGAGCTGGAGCAAGCTTGGCGCGGACGGCCGCTGGGTCGCGATGCTGCGCGAAGTCGGCATCGAAGTGGCCGATCTGGTACCGGCCAACTGTGGCTTCGAATGCGACTGGAGCGAGATCCTGCGAACGCGGCACGCCGGTACGCCAGTCAAGCAGGTCACGCTGCGGCTGGCCGGGTCGACTGACGACGATGGCAGCCCGGCCCTGCGCGGGGAGTTCGTGCTGACCGACTACGGCGTCGAAGGAAGTCTGATCTACGCATTGAGTGCCGCTCTGCGCGAGGCGATCGTCCGCGACGGCAAGGCGTCAGTGTGGATCGATCTGTGCCCGGATCGCAGCCTGATCGAACTGCGCGAGCGACTGGCGGTCGAGCGCCGAGGTCGCAGCTGGAGCGAGTTCCTGCGGCGGCAGATCGGTTTGGACGGTGTGCGTCACGCCCTGCTGCGCGAACTGGCTCCGGCGTCGGCATGGACGTCCAGCGATCAGCTGGCAAGCCAGATCAAGCAGTTGCCGCTGAGCCTGTTGCGGACGCGGCCGATCGACGAGGCGATCAGCAGTGCCGGTGGTGTATGTTTTGAAGCGTTGGATGACAGCGGCATGCTGCGGCAGCGGCCGGGAGTCTGGTGTGCCGGTGAAATGGTCGACTGGGAAGCGCCGACCGGTGGCTATCTGCTGACCGCGTGTCTGGCCAGCGGTCTGGTCTGCGGCCGGGCGGCGGCCGCCTGGGCCGGGCAGATCGGCCGGGAGGCCCCGGCTGAGCTGCCGACATAGCGCAGCGCTCAGGTCGGCGCGGGATCAGCCGGCGTATCGGACTGCTCGGGATTCTCGGCCCGCTTGGCCATTTCCTTCTGCGCGCGCTTTTCGTCCTTCTTCTGCTTCTTGGCGATCTCGCGCTGACGCTTGGCAAACGAATAGTTGGGTTTGGCCATGAGCACTCCTTGTTGGGAAAGGCCTTGACCATACAGCGAGGTTGCCGCGGCGGCTAGCCCCGGGCGGTTCGAGCAGGGCCCAGGGCCCAGAAGAGCAGGGGCCCAGGGCTCAGGGCCCAGGGCCCAGAAGAGCAGGGGCCTAGGGCTCAGGGCCCTGGGCCCTCGCGCCTAAAGCCCCTCGCGCACCGCCAGCAGCGCCGCCTGGGTCCGGTCCTGCACGCCGAGTTTCTCGAAGATCTGGGTCAGATAGCCCTTCACGGTGCCTTCGGTCAGACCCAGCGTGGTGGCGATCTGGCGGTTGCTGGCGCCTTCGGTCAGCAGCTTCAGCACCTCGCGTTCGCGCGTGGTCAGGCTGGCGAGCGGGCCGCGCTGGCGGCGGCGGGCCTGCAGCAGGGCTTTCTGGGCGCTGCCGTCGAGCCAGGTCTCGCCCTCGCCCAGTGCCCGCAGCGCGCGCATCAGGTCCATGCCCAGCGCGTCCTTGAGCAAATAACCCTCGGCGCCGGCGTCGATCACCGCGAGTACTTCCTGGTCCTCGGCAAAAGACGTGAACACCAGGATCGCCAGCGCCGGAGCGCGTCGCTTCACTTCCTTGATCGTGGTCGCCGCGTCCGGGCCGGGCAGGCGCAGGTCCAGCACCAGCACATCGGCCTGAAGCCGGTCCAGCTGCGACAACAGCGCCGGGCCGTCGGCGAACTCGGCGATGACCTTGAAGTCCGGTTGCTCCTCCAGCAGGGCCTTCAGACCCTCACGCACCACGGCATGGTCATCGACCAGAATCAGACGCAGTGGCGTGCTCATTGCGTTCGCTCCGGCGGCGCCGGTCGCGCCGGCATGCGGGCGATGACCCGGGTTCCGCTCGGGTGGGCCGATTGCAGTTGCAAGCGGCCGCCCGCCTCGACCGCGCGGTCGCGCATGTTCTGCAGGCCCAGGCCGTGGCGTGCCTTGGGGTCTATGCCGCGACCGTTGTCGGCAATGATCAGCTCGACCGTATTGCCCTCCACCGCGGCCGTGACCGACAGCTGACTGGCGCGCGCATGGCGGATCGCATTGCTGATCGCTTCCTGGGCGATCCGCAGCAGGGTTTCCTCCAGCTCGATCGCCTGCGCGCCGTAACTGCCGAAGTCGATCCTGAGCTTGAGTCTCTCGGGTGCGGACAACTGCAACAGCCGATCCAGGGTCGCGGCAAGGCCGTCGCGGCGCAGTTGCTCGCGCGCAACCAGATCCTCGGCCTGCAGACTGCGCGGGGCGGCGCTCTGGGCGGGACCGAGTTCGCGCATCAGGGCGCGCATTTCCTGCAGCGACTGGCGCACCAGATCCTGCAGGCGGACGGTTCGGCGTTCACCCTCGGTCGGATCTCGTGCCCAAGCCATGGTCAGACTCTGGCTGATCAGGTTGACCGAGGTCAGCAGCTGGGTGACGTTGTCGTGCAATTCGCGCGCCAGCTGCTGGCGTTCGCGCATGACCGCGGCCTGGCGCGCCTGCGCATGCAGCCGGGCGGCCTCGATCGCACTGCCCAGGTGCTCGGCGATGATCTCCATGCTGAGCACATCCAGATCGTCGAAGGCGCGCTGTCCCTCCACATTGAGCACGCCCAGCACTTCGGCGCCATGCAGGATCGGTACGGCGAGCTCGGCAACGGCCGGAACGACGCCGGGCGGACACTGGTAGCGGGGGTCCAGGCGGGTATCGTTGACCCGTTGCGTCCGACGCTCACTGACCGCGCACCCCATGATGCCCTGACCCACCTTGAGCCGGTCCTCACCCTGGATCTGCGCCTTGTAGCTGCCGCCGCGGACGCGTATCACCAGCTCGCCACGCTCATCGTCGAGTAGCGGAATATCGACATTGGCATAGCCCAGGCGTTCATGGATCGCGTCGGCGGCGCGCATCAGCAGGCTTTCCAGATCGGTTTCAGTGGCGACCAGCGCCGCGATATGGGCGATAAGGCGAAAGCGGTCGGTATGCGCCTCGACCGCCAGGCCTTCACCGCGCAGTGCCATTGCCATGCCGAGCGTACTGGCCAGCAGGCTGTCCGGGCTGAACAAGGGTGTCTTGTCGGCCAGCAGCAGCCAGCCACGCTGGCGTCCGGCAAAGCCCAGCAGCACGCTGCGCGCTGGCTGACCGAGATGATTGACGCCGAGGACCCGTTCACCGCGGTCATCCAGCAGTACCCATTCGGGCGGGCGAGGGCCAAGCAGGGCAAGCAGCAATTGCTCCAGGGCGCCACTGTCACCGGCGGCGATCGCTTCGAGCTGGTTGATGGACTGAGCCGTCGGATGGCCGCCACTGGTGCTCATGTCTGATCTGCGTGTGCGTAGTGGATGTGCCTGGCTGCTTGCCATGTTCCCGGTCTCGAAGTGTCCCGGGACACTCTAGCGGCAAGCTGGCGCGGTCGGCGCTGACTTTGGTCAGGCTGTCTGGTGTTTCCTCGGGCTAATCCAGCTCGGTCATCAGGAAGGCCCGCGCGCGGCGCAGATCGCGCTTGACGGTACGGTCGGACATGCCGCGCATGTGGGCAATCTCCTCCACCGATACGCCGCCGAAATAATGCCACTCGACCGTCTCGGCCAGTCGCGCATCGACCTCGCTCAAGTGCTCCAGCGCGGTGTGCACGGCGAGCCAGCGTTCGGCCGAGCTCTCCGGCAGCGGCATGTCGTCGTTGAGCGTGACCTTCTGATCGCCACCGCCACGTTTGGCGGCCAGTCGACGGCGCGCCTGGTCGACCAGGATCTGGCGCATTGCGCGCGAGGCCACCGCCAGCAGATGGGTACGATCCTCGATGCCGCGCAGGGCGTCGGCGTTCAGCCGCAGATAGGTCTCATGCACCAGCGATACCGACCCGGCCACCGCCGGCTGCGCGCGCAGATGGCGCTCGGCCAGCTTGAGCAGGTCGGCATAGACCTGCCGGTACAGCCGCGCTTCCGCCTCGACATCGCCGTCGCGCAGTGCGTCCAGACATTCGGTAATCGCGCTCATGCCACTCCCATGACCCAGACCCGGACCAGCTGGCGGGGATCGTCGCTGGTCAATGCTTGCTCCGCGCATGCTAGCGCCCCTCGCAGCGCGATGCATCCATGCCGCCTCGCCGGGGTGCGAGTCAACGTCCAGTTGTGATGGATCCAGATGAGTTCGAGGGCCCGGGGCCCAGACCCCAGGACCCAGTTCCGAGTGAGTCTTCGGGCGAGCTCGCAACCAGGCTCGCTACTTCAACCGCTCCAGCCGCCCCTTGCGGCGGATCAGATTTCGGTAGTCCCACTGCACGTCTCGCGCCTCGCTCAGCCAGCACTGGAGTTTCGCCGCGGCAATCTGATCGACGTCCGTGTAGCGGGCCTCGGCGGCCTTGAACGTACCCTCCATCTTCAGACCCGGCTCGGCAAAGGACTGGCCGCTCCAGAACAGCAACCGGATGCAGCCCTTCAGCTTGCTCTAGCCGACGATCGGATTGCCGTCCAGGAACCAGAC
>DAIMJK010000242.1:0-5849 GCA_036722245.1 Lysobacterales bacterium | reverse complement strand
GCCGCGGCGAATGGCGATCGCGCCGGAGCGCGCCGACCAGCGCGGCCTCGACCTGCAGCTTGAGCTTCTCGCGCAGCTCGGCCACGACCTGGTCGATGATCTTGCGCGCCAGCACGCGCGTTTCCTCATTCAACAGTTCGCGATGGGTCAGCAGGGTCTTGACCAGATCGGCGGTCGGCTCGATCCGCTCCAGCACATCGGGCCGTTGCAGCAGCTCGGCCAATCCGCGCCGTCGCACCAGCTCGGCTTCGAGCACCTCACGGGCGCTGTGCGGAAACAGCTCCCGCACCTGATCCACCCAGCTCGAGACGGTCAGTCCATCGCGTGAGACCTTGCCGCCGCGGCGATCGCCCTTGCCGGCACGCTCGGCGAACAGGAAATCGAGCAGCTCGCCGGCGCGTTCCAGTGCCGGATCCTCACCGTCGGCGCTGCCTGCAACGCCAACGCCCAGCCCATGCTGCTCGGCCCGCTCGCGCCCCAGCAGCGCCCGCCAGCGCGGCAAGGTGCTCATGCGTAGCTCCATTCACGCATGATCTGCGCGACTTCCGCATCGAGCTCGGCAATCAACGCATGGGCCGATGCGCTGGTCTGCAGAGCCTGATCCAGATCATCCACCCGCAGCCCGAACAGCCGCGCCACCTCTCCGGCCAGCGCGTCGCGGTGACGCCCATGCAGTTGCTCGATCGCCGCTCGCAGCCGCGGCAGCATCGCCAGAAAGCCCTCGCCATCGACCGCGCCGATGACCGTGTCGAGCGCCTGCACCAGCGCCCGCGCGCCGAGCATCACCGCGGTGGTCGAGACCGACAGTACGCCATGCAGAAAGTCGCCGGCCTGCAGCTGGCGATCGGTGCCCGCATGAGCATAGGCCGCCAGCTCGGCCGCCAGCGTGTCCACACCACGCACGCGGATGTCGACCAGCACCGCCAGGAAGGCGCCGCGCAGCTCGGCCACCGGCGACAGCGCCGCGGCGCTCTGGACGTAGCTGGCAAACAGGCCGGCATCCAGGTCGTCACGGGTCAGCGCGACCTCGGCCATGCTCTTGAGCGCCTGGATGATTGCCGGGTGTTCCTCGCTCGGCGCGGCGGCGACCTCCGGCACCGCGAAACAGGCACGGTCCCAGGCGCGTTCGATCAGCGCGGGCAGGAAGCCGCGATCGCCCTGGATCGCTTGATCGGTGAGGCGTCGTTCCAGCACGCGCAGGCTGGTCAGCGCGTCGGCCAGCGAGACAAAGCGCCCGTCCTCATCGACCGCCCGTGCACACACGATACGCGCCTGCGCCAGCAACTGGCTCAGATCCATCGCGACCGCGTCCAGCAGCAGCCGACACGTTGCGCTGGCATCGATGCCTGCCTGGCCCAGCGCACGTCCGAAGGCCGTCAGCGCGGCGGCCTCGATCGTGTCGCCGTCCAGACTCCGTTCGATCAGCGCCGTTTCGATCTGGACAGTCCAGCACAAGCGCCAGCGCTCGGCGAAGAGCGACTGGGCCAGTGGATTGTCGGCTCGGACCAGTTCGGCCAAAGGCACTTGCAGCTGCACCAACCGATGCAGGAAGGCCGAGCGGCGCGCGTCCAGCGGCTCACGGCGATCGAGCTTGAGCTGCTGGACCTGCTCGTGCTCGACCTTGCCCGACAGCGCCAGCGCATCGAGCTGGGCGTAGTAGTCGCGCAGCAGCGGCAAGCGACCGGCAGTCGGCGTGACCCGACCGATGCGGCTGCCGACATGCGCCTGGCGCATCACCTGGCGCAGCAGCGCGCCGTCGGTGGCTGGATCACCCTTGACGCAGCAGCTGATCAGGGCGTCGTCCAGATCATCGAGGATCGGCCCGGCCCGGCCGCGCAGCTGGGCCAGCAGCACGGCATGGTGCTGCACCGCAATCGCATCGGCGGTCGCAACCCGCTCACCCTTGCGCCGCGCGCGGTGCAGGATGCCGACCATCTGCTCGCTCAAGGCATCACTCGGCGCGCCGCGACTGAGTGCCTCGAAGTAGCGCTGGTAGTAGCGCGGTGCGCGGTTGCCGGCGGCGTAGCCGCTGCGCTCGCAGACGCGCTGGTAGCTGTAGGGCACCAGCGCATTGTGGACCGTGCCTGCGGGTTCCACCGGCAGCGGCCGCTCGTCGTCGCGGTCGAGGAACAGATGGTAGCCACCGCAGACGACCATCGCCTCGTCCGGAGCCATGCCTTGTTCGGCCAGCGTGGATCGGATCGTGTGCCACATATGGCGTTCGCGCGGTGCGGTGTCGTCGTCGGCCGCATCTGTCGGGGTGGTCGCGCGCGCGGCAGCGCAGAAGGTGGCCAGCTCGCGCCGGTAGTTCTCGATCTCGGGCAGGCCGAGCTCGAACAGGCTGTCCCAGGCCTCGTCCCAATGCCGGTAGCCCGCGACCCGCGCCAGATCCTGGTACAGCGTGCTGAGGATGATGGGCTCGTCGGCTGCCGGATCGGTAGCGCCTGGCTCGGGCAAATCGGCGGTGGATGCACCGGCACGCTGCAACCGCGCCGCGGCCAGCGCGTGCTGTGGCAAGTCGATGAACACGATCTGCGCGCCGACCCTTGCGCCCGCCTGGATCGCAACGTACTCGGGCGAGTAGCCCAGCAGCGGATACCACGAGGCCAGTTGCAGCGGCTCGTCGCCAGCGTCGTCATCGGCCGCGCGCAACTGACGCTGGTCGTCGCGAAAGCTCGAGTACAGCGCCACCGGCGGCCGGGTCTGCGTATCGAGCAAATGCGGGATCAGCGGCTCCAGTCCAGACGGCGCCTCGATGAACAGCAGCTTCGGTCGCCGCTGGCCGATCGCCCGCTCGACCAGCCAGGCGCCGGTTGGTGAGTGGTGACGGATCGGAAACCAGTACAGCCGATCACCCAGGACCCGCTCGACCGACTCGCTGATCCGCGCCAGCTGCGGCAGCTCGGCGATGAGCTCGACCACACTCACCCCAGCGCCACCTCGGCCTCGTCGACGAATGCGCGCCAGTGTTCGTTGCCCACAGCGCGCTTGCGCGCGATCAGCGTCACGTATTCCTTCAGTATCGCCAGGTCCGCCAGGTCTTCCTTGACCACCGAACCGACCAGATTGCGCGCGATGCTGCGCGCGCTGACGCTGCCGTCGCCAAAGAAGCGCGCATGCAGTGCCGAGTCCAGCGCCACGGCGATGGCCTCGGCGGTGGACATCGTGGTGCTGGTCGATTTCAGGCTGACGCCCTCTTCGCTGCGACCGGCGCGGAGCTCGCGGAACACGGTGGTCAGCAGATCGAGGATCGGTTCATCGAGTGTGCTCGGGATGCTGTAGCGCGCGATCAGCTGGGCGCTGCGCTCGCGCACGATCGCCATCTCGGTCTGCTTGTCGGCGATCAGCGGGATGTGGATGTAGTTGAAGCGCCGCTTCAGTGCCGCACTGAGCTGATTGACGCCCTGGTCGCGTGAATTGGCGGTCGCGATGACATTGAAGCCGGCCTTGGCCGCCACGCCATTGTCGCCGGGCAGCTCGGGTACCGCGATGCGCTTGTCGCTCAAGATCGACACCAGCGCGTCCTGCACATCCGGCACGCAGCGGGTGATCTCCTCGAAGCGCAGCAGCGCACCGATGCGCATCGCGACCATCGTCGGCGACGGGATCAGATTGTCCGGCCGTGGCCCCTCGGCAATCACCCGGGCGATGTTCCAGGAGTACTTGATGTGGTCCTCGGTGGTACCGGCGGTGCCTTGGATGACCAGTGTGGAGCTGCCGCAGATCGCCGCCGCCAGATGCTCGCTGAGCCAGCTCTTGCCGGTGCCGGGCTCGCCCACCAGCAGCAGCGCGCGTTCGGAGGCCAGCGTGACGATCGCCCGCTCGACCAGCGCGTTATCGCCGAAGAACTTGCGCGTGATCGGGACCGTGCGGCGCTTGCCGTCGATGGTCGCCTCGACCGGCTCGCGGCCGAGGACATAGGCCATGACCGCGCGCGGCGACAGCTTCCAGCTGGCTGGGCACGGATCGGTATCGGCCTGCGCCAGCGCCGCCAGTTCGAGTGCGTGTTCATCCTCGGCCGGGCGGCGCAGGATGTCTTCCAGGCCTGCGTCAGCCGGCCCCGCCGCTTCTAGCCCCGCGTCGCTCGCCAAAGTCGAATCGGACTGGCTTTCGATTTTCTTGCGCTTGCTCACACGCTCTCCTCAACGCCTGTTCAGGGCACGCACCAGCGCCGCCCGGTCGCCCTTCATCGGGCCGATGGTGATGTACTTTGGTGGTCCGGTCAGGGGCAACAGGGCCAGCGGCGCCAATACTGCCTGACCCAGCTCCACATGCGCACTGGCATACAGCGCTGGCGGCGATTCGGTCTGGCCGGCCTCGGCCAGCGCGCGCTCCAGTGCGTCCTCAGCGGCGTCGACGCGCACGCGCCAGCGCATGCCCAGCGCGCCGATGCTGGCGATCCGTTCGCTGGCCGCCTTGCCCGTCGCGGTCGAGGCGGCGAACTCCTGCAGCAACTGCCATGGCGCCAGCAACACCTCGACACTGTGCTCGACCGGCAGTTCCAGCGGGTCTGGCCGATGCTGCCGCAGTCGCGCCAGCCACTGGTCCGGCTGCCAGTCGATCAGGCCTTGCCAGTCGTCAACTGGCTCACCGATGGAAAGCTTGCTGGCCGGGCCAAGGTGGATCCGGTGTGGCGCCTCGGCGCTGATCGACGCCTGCTCGATGACGACGCGCTTGCCCCCGAGCAGGTCCGCGGGTCGGAAGCCCTGCTTCTGCTGCAGGTTCAGGAAGGCCTCGGGCGACACCTCGATGTCCGCCCGCGCCGGCAGCACCAGCGGCCAGATTAGTGAGGCGCCGCGAGGCATTACTGATGCATCCGCCAAGCTCACCGCTTCGAGCAGCCGGAAGCGGAACTCGAAAGCCGAGAAGGCCCCGGGCACATGCCGCTTGAGCACGCCCACCGTTGCGACTTCGAGCCGATTCACCGCGGTGCTGCGCGCCGGCGAGGTGAACCGAATCAAGGCCTGCGTATCGCCATCTTGCAGCGCCTGCCGGGTGCCCATCGCCAGCAGCCAGGCGCGATCGAGAAAGAAGGCCAGCCGGCTGCCGGAAAAGCGCTCGGGCGCCGTGTCGAAGCGCTTGAGCTCCTCCAGCACGATCCGCAGGCTCGCCCCCAGCCGCAGGAATCCGGCGCGGGAAGCCTCCTCGAAGGCCGCGCCCAGCGTCCGGCCGGTCGATTGCGAGGCGGTCGTGGTACCGGCCAGCAGCAGTTCCTCGATGGCGTCGGCGGCTTGTTGCAGCAGGGCGAG
This sequence comes from Lysobacterales bacterium, assembly GCA_036722245.1. Classification (GTDB taxonomy): domain Bacteria; phylum Pseudomonadota; class Gammaproteobacteria; order Xanthomonadales; family SZUA-5; genus JAWLAT01. The sequence continues at coordinate 600 of DAIMJK010000242.1, read as the reverse complement.
CTTGGCTGGATCGGTGGGCACTGCGGCGGGCGAGAGCAGTCGGGCGTTGGGAGTCGGGAGTTGGGAGTGCGCAAGATCGCTGCCTTCGCCCAGTCCGCTCTGCAACTGCGCCGCGACCATCCGCAGCGACAACAACCGCTCGAACACGCGCACGCTGGCGCGGGTCTTTAGCAGCGTGCGCGCCGCCTCGCGCCGCCCGGCACGCAGATCATTGACCAGCGCCTCTATCGCCTCGCTCAGATGCGCCGCGCCGATCCCGGCCAGCGCCTCGGCCTGAGCATTCAACCGCGCGATCCCGTCGCCGCCGACCGCCCGCAGCCCGCGCACCGCCAGATCATCGAGCAGCCCGTTCAGCCGCTCCACCAGCGCCAGCGCGTCGGCGTAGCCCCCATCAGACATGGCAAGGGTTGGACATGCAGTGGTGAAGGGCCCGGCGGTCGCAGCGGCCGATTGTGGCGGAATGGCGGGCCGCTGCCCACCCGGCTTGCTGGCCGCCATGCCACGCGCCCCGAGATCCGGCTTGCCGGCTCTACTGGGCCCTGGGCCCTGAGCCCTGGGCCCTCGTTCCCTTGCATTCCGCCCCCACGCCCCCACCGTTGC
>DAIMJK010000241.1:0-5884 GCA_036722245.1 Lysobacterales bacterium | reverse complement strand
ACATTGCCGCGCTGGCTGCGCGCGCCGTGGGCAACAGCGGGCGGGTCGTGCTCAGTGACATCAACGCACCGATGTTGCGTATCGGCCGCGATCGGATGTTCGATGAGGGCCTCTGGCCGCAGGTCCAGACCGCTCAGATCAACGCCGAAGCACTGCCCTTCCCGGACCGCAGCTTCGATTGCGTCACGATCGCCTTTGGCTTGCGCAATGTGACCTTCAAGGAACGCGCGCTGGCCGAGATGCATCGGGTGCTTGCGCTCGGCGGCCAGACGCTGATCCTGGAGTTCTCGAAAGTCCGTGCGCCGGCACTGCAGCGGCTGTACGACGCCTACTCCTTCAGCGTGCTGCCGCGGTTGGGCAAGCTGGTGGCCAATGATGAGGACAGCTACCGCTACCTCGCCGAGTCGATCCGCAAGCACCCCGATCAGGCCACGCTGGCCAAGATGATGGAAGACGCCGGCTTCGGCCGGGTCAGCGTGCGCAATCTGACCGGCGGCGTGGTGGCCATTCACCGAGGGTGGCGGGTATGAAGGGCCCAGGGCCCAGGGCAAAGGGCCCAGGGCCCAGAAGAGCCAGAGCGCAGGCCCAGCTTTTCGTAGACCGGGTCCTCGCGCCCGCACAGTCCGATTCCTGCGCCACGTTCCATCGCGCGAAGCGGCCGGCGCTCTTGGATCGTTTGCCTGCTGGTTCGATTCGGTCTCGAAGTGACCCGGCAGACCACTGAATCGGACGCTGCCGAATCGCTGATCCGTCGTGTCTGGGAGGATGCTGCATCGCCCTGGACGCGCGCGGTACGGCATGGCTCGATCCGCTCGCGCGTGCTGGTCACCAACGCAGCCATCATCGAGGCCGTGCTGGCATTGAGCCCGGCACGCGTGCTCGATCTGGGCTGCGGTGAGGGCTGGTTGCTGCGGGAGCTTGCGGCGGGTGGGCTGGATCCGGCCGGGCTGGTCGGCGTCGATGGATCGTCCGCGCTGATCGCCGAAGCCAGTGCCGCCGGGCCGGGCCGCTTTGTGCAAGCAGACTATTTCGACTTGCCTGCTGCACTCCAACCTTCGGCCGGTGAAGCATTCGATCTGGTCGTGGCCAACTTCTCGTTGATCGGCGATGCCTCCAGCGCGGCGGCGCTGCAGGCCACACACGATCTGCTCCGCCCCGGCGGTCAGTTGCTGATCCAGACCTTGTCACCGCGTGCGGTCGCCAACGGAGATGAAGTTGGCGACGGTACTGAGCCCACCGAAGGCTGGCGCGAGGGTTCGTGGCAGGGTTGCGGCGAGGGTTTTGGTGACGCCGCGCCGTGGTACTGCCGCAGCCTGGCCGGCTGGCGGCGCCTGCTCGATCAGGCCGGACTGACTCTGCAATGGCAGCATGAGACCGACGACCCGGACAGCGGCGCCCCGCTGTCGCTGTTGTTGCGGGCGGGGAAGGGCTGAGTGGATCGATGCGGTTCGTCGTCAGCCCTCAGCCCGAACCGCCAGCTCACCCAGCCAACGAGCGAAGCTCCATTGATAGCCGTTCGGATCGCGCACGCAGCACATCCGGTCGCCCCAGAACTGGTCGCTCGGCGGAACCACCGCGTGAGCTCCGGCGGCCAATGCCTGGCTGAAGATCTGATCCGGATCGCTGCAGTAGACGTAGAAGGTCTGCGGCGGCTCGATACCGAGCGTCCGCGGTGACTTGGCGGTACTGCCGAAAGCGCCTTCGGGTGCGAACATCGCCACCAGCTGGTCGTGGTAGTACAGCTCGCAGTGTTCCGGCACGCCGGCAGCGTCCTGCGCCACCTGACCGGCCTGGAAGCCGAAGGCGGCACGGTAGAACTCCAGACTGGCGCGCGCGTCACGCACGGTCAGGTAGGGCATCAACCACGGCGCCTTGGGCGCGCGTGGGTCGGTCTCGTTCATGGCAGCCCCCGTTCTGCCTGTGACGAACCTGTCAAATTAGCGCGAGCGCGGATCGATTACCAGCACCGAGCCGACCAGCGCTGCTGATTTTGTGACGAAACGCGACATTGAAGCGCTCGATGCGAGCGCGAACACCCGGAGACATATGCGCCTCGACCCTTGAACGCCCGCCGGAGGCTGGAGCCGCCTTGTGCTCAGTTGGTCTGGGCGGGCCCCAGATTCTTCTGTACCGGTTCAGCGCTGACTTCGGTTGCCTGAGTCTCCGGCGTACGGATGCCGAGCTCGATTTCCATCCGCTTGAGCGCATCTTCGGCCATCGCTGCTTCCATCCGCTCCTCGGCCTCGATGTCGGCAATACCACGCTGCGACAGATCCGCCGAAACACGCACGGCACCGCGATTGCGGTCGATGCGGTCCTGCACCACCGACTCCAGCTGACCGAAATCGGTCGTGATGTTGAAATCGAACTGCTCCGACAGCTTGGTGATTTCGGCCTCGGCCTCACTCATCTTCAGGTCGGCTTCGTACTTGTGAATCCGGTCCTTGACCTCGCCCAGCCGCTTGGTCGCATGCTGGATCTTCTTCAGGTTGTTCTCGTAGGCATTCTCGTGCAGGGCCAGCTGTTCCTGATTGGCCGCGAGATCGGTCTTGGCCTTTTCCAGTTCGAGCGCGAACTTGGACGCGGTGGCGCGATCGCCGGCCTTCAGATAGGCCTTGGTCTGCGCTTCGAGCTTGTTGACATGATCGGTACCGTTGCGCACCTGGCGCGACACCTTCTCGACGAGGCCGCGGTACTGCTCGAGACCCAGGCGGCCTTCCTTGAGCTCCTCGACCGAGCTGTCGTACTCGTAGCGCATCTGGGCAATCGGATCTGCCTCCCAGAAGAAGTTGGCCAACTTGTTCAGCTGACCGCGAAAGGCCGCCCAGATCTTGCCGAAAATCATCGTTGTGCTCCGCATCAGGTTGCGCCGAAGGCCTCGATTATGGACTACTGCGTGAGCAGGCCCAAGCACTGTGTCGAGGGAGGGGTGAGAGGCAGACCTGTCTGGGAGGCCAAGGTCAAGAACGTCCTCGGGTTAGTATGCTGCTGACACTCTTGTGGACTCGGCCGCCCGATGGACCGTTTGCGCTTCACCCAGCACATCTCGCGCCAATTCAATCAGGAACTCGAAGCGGTCCGCAGTGACGTGCTCAACATGGGTGGACTGGTGGAGGAGCAGTTGGGCATCGCCCTGGGCGGGCTGCGTGAGCGCCATCTGGTAGGTCTGGAGCGGGTGCGCGAAGCCGAGCGCGAGATCAACCGGCTCGAGCTGAGCATCGACGCGTCCTGCCTGCGGATCATGGTGCGGCGCCAGCCGGCGGCTTCCGATCTGCGCCTGCTGCTCAGTGCCGGTCGGGCGGTCGCCGATCTGGAGCGGATGGGCGATGAAGCCTCGCGCCTGGCCCGATTGACCGGTCGGCTGCTCAGCGATGCCTTCGATCCAGCCTATCTCGACAGCCTGGCCGATCTGGCCCAGCTGATACGCGGCATGCTGCGCGACGCCCTTGATGCCCTGGCTCGCGGCGACGTGCGCCTGGCCGAGCAGGTGATTGCCGACGACAAGCAAGCCGACCGGCGCTACAAGCGGCTGGTCGACGCGCTGGCCGATTACATGGGGCAGGTTCCCGCGATCATCCCGCGCGCCATCGACGCGCTGTTTGCCGCCCGCGCACTCGAACGCATCGGTGACCATTGCACCAACGTCTGTGAGCACGTCATCTATCTGGTTCGCGGCGAGGATATCCGGCACCCGAAAAGCCGGCGCGAGGCCGAGGAAGGACCGTTGTCGAAAGCGAGTTGATCGACTCAGCGGTCCTCCATCCCATTGCTCATCAGGGGCGCGCCGGCCTCGATCCAGTCGAAGATCAGCGCCTGCTGGGTCAGCGACAAATTGGAACCACCCAGCGGCATGCGTGAGCCCAGGCCGGGATTGTCGCAGTTGAGCTTCAGGAACAGCAGGCTCGCCAGCGGATCGCCAGGCAGCACCCGGATGAAGTTGCCGTCCTGGGCGCTGGGGATGTCGATCAGGGCAAGATCAGAGCCGGGCGAGTCGAGGTTCAGGCCGCCGGAGCTGCCGCCGTCCAGATGGCAGCCCGAGCAGTTGGCCTGCCAGATGGACTGGATCACGACCGGATAGTTGAACTGGGTGAAGGGCGCCACGCTGTTCAGGTCGTCGCAGTCGGTGGGTCCGCCGGCCTGCGCGGCATGACCGAGCAGGGCGAGCAGGGCGAAGGGGTAGATATACAGACGCATGCGGCAATTCCGTCCGGGCAAGGGAAAGTGCTCCCGATGGTCGGATTGTCGCATTCCCATGGCGCCTTTTTCGGGCCTGGCCGGCCAGTTTGGCGTGCGCACTTGCCGTGACTGCTCCCGACGCCCACCGCTGCACCAGCAATGATTCAGACCCCGCTACCGCCAGCGGACTTCAATCCGCCCGCGAGCTTGCGTACAGTGCGAGCCATGGTCAGTTCCGAAAACTTGCTGCGCGACGGCTTGACTGCGCTCGGCCTTGCGGTCGATGGGCGCGCCGATCAACTGCTCGCCCATCTGGACCTGATCGAGCGCTGGAATCGGGTCTACAACCTGACCGCCATTCGCGGACGCGAAGCCGGCGTGGTTCGCCATCTGCTCGATTCGCTCGCCGTGTTGCCACACCTGCCGGAGGGGCGCACTGCCGATCTGGGCAGCGGCGCCGGGCTGCCTGGCATCGTGTTCGCGATCTGGGCACCGGAGCGTCCGGTGGTGCTGGTAGAGAGCAACATGAAGAAGGCCCGATTCCTGCGTCTGGTGGCGCGCGAGTTGGGGCTGAGCCGGGTCGAGGTTCAGCACGCCCGGGCCGAAGCGCTGGAACTGGATCCGCCCTGCGACTGGCTCACTGCGCGCGCCTGCGCCTCGCTGGCCGATCTGATCAGGCTCGGCGGCCGTTGGCTGCGACCGGCCGGTCGGCTGCTGGCCATGAAGGGACGCTACCCGGCCGAGGAGATCGCCCAGTTGCCGACGGAGTGGCAACTGGTGGCCAGCCACCGCTTGCAGGTACCGTTTCTGGACGAAGAGCGGCATCTGGTCGAGGTTGCGCGCAAGGCTCCCGATTCGTGACGATCGCGCGAAAAGTGCGTCACCGGTCGCTGCCAGCTCGGGTCGGATCGGGTTAACCTTTGGTGACTTCAGACGATCGGCAACGGCGACCATGGAACAGCCTGCTTTGCGCACTCTGGGCCTGCTCGGGGGAATGAGCTGGGAATCAACGATTCCCTACTACCGCGCCCTCAACCGTTGCATCAGGGCACGCCTGGGTGGCCATCATTCGGCCCCCTTGCTGCTGTGCAGTGTCGATTTCGCGCAAGTCCAGGCGATGCAGGCAGCGGCCGATTGGGACGGCGCGGCCGAATTGCTTGGCGGCAAGGCCTGGAGCCTGGCCAACGCTGGCGCCGAGGCCTTGCTGCTGTGTACCAACACGATGCATCGGGTCGCCGAGCAAATCGAGCAGATCAGCGGGCTGCCGTTGATTCACATTGCCGACTGCAGTGCCGCGGTGATCAAGGCCGCCGGACTGACCCGGATCGGCCTGCTGGGTACGCGCTACACGATGGAGATGGACTTCTACGCCGAGCGGATGCGCCAGCGCCACGGTATCGATGTCCTGGTGCCGGAAGAGGCCGATCGTGAGCTGGTTCATCGGGTCATCTTCGACGAGCTCTGCCAGGGTCAGGTGCTCGCCAGTTCCCGCATCAGCTACCAACGCATCATCGAAACGATGGTCGATGTTGGCGCCGAAGGCATCCTGCTCGGATGCACCGAAATCGGCCTGCTGCTCGATCCGAAGGATATTGAGGTGCCAACCTTCGACAGCGCAGCGCTGCATGCCCGCGCCGGGGCCGACTTCATCCTTGGCAAGAGTTCGCTGGAACTGCCACCAGCGCAGCCGCTCGCGCTGGCGAGCTAG
>DAIMJK010000240.1:0-5939 GCA_036722245.1 Lysobacterales bacterium | reverse complement strand
CTGTCCGGATGCCCAAGTATGCCCCGCCTACTGGCCCTGTTGATCCTGCTGTGCTCGTCCGTCCTGTTTGCTCAGGACGCCCCCAAACCGGTCGTGGCACCGTTCGCCATGGATCGTTTCAATGCCCTGCCGGCGCCGTCGTTGCAGCGGCTGGATCTGGAGGCGATCGCCGCGGAGGACGCACTTGACGATCACAAGGGGCGGATCGGTGGCTGGCGCTTCGCGATTCCGCAAGATGGCGTCTGGACTCCAGTGAACTCCGGCGTCTGGGAGCAGGCCGACGACGGCAGCTGGGTCTGGCGGCTGCGGGTCGAAGCGGTCGATGCGGCGCATCTGAACTTCGGCTTTGGCAAGTTCCATCTGCCGCCCGGGGCGAGCCTGAGCATTCAGCGGCCCGATGGTCTGCAGCGGCTCGGGCCCTACACCGAACGCGACCATCTGGTGACCGGTCAGCTGTGGACGCCGGTGCTGGCCGGCCCGCTGGCGCTGATCGAATTGCATGTACCGGACGGTGCGACCGATGCGGTGGTGCTCGAACTCAATCGTATCGCGCAGGGCTATCGCGGCTTTGGTGCGGTGCCCAAGCACGCCAAGTCGGGCTCCTGCAACATGGACGTGGCCTGTCTGGGCGAGTCCGACCCATGGAACGAGCCGACCAGCGCGGTGGGTGCCTACACTCGCGGCGGTTCGGACATCTGCACCGGTTCGCTGTTGAACAACACCAACAACGACCGCCGGATGCTGTTTGCGACCGCCGCCCATTGTGGCAACACCGCCGGCAACATCGCCTCGGTATTGGTCTACTGGCGCTACGAGAATCCGACCTGCCGCACGCCCGGTTCCAGTGCCAGCGGCACGCCCATTCCACGCCCCACCACGACCTCGCAAGGCATCGCGCTGCTGGCGGCGACCAATAATCCCTTCGGTGGCGGCGGCGCCGGTAATACGCGTTCGGACTGGGCCTTGCTGGAGCTGAGCGAGCCCAACTCGAGCGATCTGAATCTGCACTGGGCGGGCTGGGACCGGCGCGGCGTCGGTACTTCAGTGGTCGATTGCCTGTCACCGCCGCTGGGTGCTGATCCCGCCGAAACCCTCGGTTTGTGCTCGACCATCCATCACCCGGGCGTGGACGAAAAGCGCATCACTTTCGTCGATCGCAACTTCCAGCAGGGCAATATAAGCAGCGCCAGCGGGGTCCACTGGCATTCTTTCTGGGCCGGCTCGACCCCAGGCAATTCACCGCCGGTGCTGCCGAACATTCCCGACCCGGTGCCCGATCCGGTGCCCAACGGCGTGACCGAGCCCGGCTCCTCCGGCTCGCCGCTGTACAGTGCCGAGCGCCGGATCATCGGCGTGCTCAGCGGCGGCCCGGCGGCCTGCGGATCGACCGGTGCGAACCTGTCCGATTTCTACGGTGCGCTGTTCCACGCCTTTGATGGCGCGGGCGTTGGTCCGGACTGCAGCACCACGCCGCCGCTGTCGACCACCTGCATGCGGCCCTATCTGGATCCGGCCGGCCTGAACCCCGAGTTCATCGACGGCATCGGCGAGTGCGATCCGCCCGAGCCGCCAACCGGCCTGAGCGCAGTGGCCAACGGCGACAACCGCATCGACCTGGCCTGGACCGCGTCGGCCACCGCCGAGCGCTACACGATTTCCAGAGCGCTGGGCAGCTGCCCGGCCAGCGGCTACACGATCATCGCCACCGACGTGCTGGGCACCAGCTTCAGCGATCTGGACGTCTCCGGCAACGCGACCTATTCCTACCGAATCAGCGCAACCGACGACGACCAGCCCTGTACCTCAGGCTTCAGCACCTGCGTCGATGCCACCGCCACCGGCATCTGCACGCTGGGTCCGGAGTTCGCCGGCGCGAGCTCCGCGCAGAGCGCCGGACTGACCGACTGCGCGGTCGATCTGGCCTGGCAGCCGGCCAGTTCGGTCTGCGGGGCGCAGCCGCCGACCTATAGCGTGTTCCGCTCCGAAGTGCCGGACTTCGTGCCCTCGGCTGCCAACGAGATCGCCAACTGCGTCAGCGCGAGCACGTTCAACGATACCGACGTCGAGTTCGGGACGGATTACTACTACATAGTGCAGGCCGAGGACGAGACCGCCAATGGCACCGGCAGCTGCAATCTGGGCAACATCGACGGCAACCTGGTTCGGCGTAGTGCAAGCCCGGCCGGCCCGGACCAGATCGGTTTCAATGACGACATGGAGTCGGGCCCAGGCAACTGGAGCAGCACCGGCAGCGGCGGCGGTGCCGCCTGGGCGATTGTCAGCAGCGCCAGCAATTCACCAACCCGATCCTGGTTTGTCGCAGATCCGGGTAGTGTCTCGGACTGGCGTCTGGCGATGGTCAACGGCATTCCGATTCCGGCCGGCGCGCCGGCGTTGCTCAGCTTCTGGCATCGCTACGCCACCGAAAGCAACTGGGACGGCGGCGTGCTGGAGTACTCCACCGACGGCAGCAACTGGTTTGACATCCTCGCCGGCAACGGCGCAGGGATACCAGCCAATGCCGGTCGCTTCAGTGCGGGAGGCTATGTCGGACCGCTCAACAGCGGTGGCGCCAACCCGATACGCGGCCGGCAGGCCTGGCACGGCAGCAACGGTGACAACTTCACCCGGGTCGAGGTCAATCTGGCCGACTTCGGCGGCAGCACAGTCCGCTTCCGCTTCCGCTCCGGCAGCGACGGCTCGGACCCTGGCATCGGCTGGTGGGTCGACGACGTCGCGGTCAGCAGCCCGACCACCTGCGAAACCTTCGATCCCGACCGGGTCTTCCGCAACGGCTTCGAAGACGACCCGGCCGCGCCCTGAGCAATTTGCGCCTCCCTGGCCATGTGGTCAGGGAGGCGCGCCGGCATGCGTTATCAGGGTCAGGCCACTGCATCACCAGATGGGTCGACGGCAGGGCGATTCAAACTGATGTCTTGAGAAACCAAAGGCCTTGAGGGCCCAGGGCCCAGTCCAGAGCCAGCTTGAGGCGAGTGTGGGAGTTCTCGCGCATCCATCGCGTTCAGCCGGGCGTCAAGTCGGCGCTTGACCTTACTGCGCCCTGCAACCACCAGACCCTCCGAAACAGCAGTTTGAGGGTGCGACCGTCAAGTGTGTAGCGTCTTTGTTGCTACGATCATCCATGTTGGCGACGACGCTGGAACGCATGGCCACGACAAGCTCCATCAAACTGCGTCGGGATACCCTGAATCCAGGCGACCAGGACATCGCCGGATTCGACCTGAGCTGGATGGCCGAGGCGCTGGCGCTGGCGCGGCGGGCCGAAGCCGAAGGTGAGGTGCCGGTTGCGGCCTTGTTGGTGCACGGCCAGACCGTCATCGGGCGCGGCTGGAACCGCAATATCGCCTGGCACGATCCAACCGCACATGCCGAGATCGTCGCCTTGCGCGAGGGTGGCTTGCACCTGCGCAATCATCGGCTGATCGATTGCACGCTGTACTGCACCCTCGAGCCCTGCGTGATGTGCGCCGGGGCGCTGGTGCACGCGCGGGTGGCGCGGGTCGTCTATGCCGCCCGTGATCCGAAGACCGGCGCCGACGGCAGCATGTTCGAGTTGCTGCGCGATCCGCGGCACAACCATCGGATCGAGGTGATCGGTGGGGTCATGGGCGAGCAGGCCGGCGCAATGCTGAGCGCGTTCTTCCGACGTCGGCGGGCCGAGCAGCGGGGTGGGGAGTCGGGCTGAACGGATGCCCGGGTTGTACTCGGGCCCGCGAGCGCAGCGAGCGCCTGGCTTTCAGGATCGGCATGATGGTTGACGGGCTTTCTGCTTGCCCGAGTACAACTCGGGGTTCCTGGCCCGAGTGCAACTCGGGGTTCCGTCAAGCGCGACCGCGGCGCCGGAGCTGATCCCGTACACTGCCGACTTCTCCTCGGGTAGTTCACCATGCAGCCATTCGTGCCCAACGCCGACAACCTGATCTGGATCGATCTTGAGATGACCGGGCTGGATCCGGATCGCGACAGCATCCTGGAGATCGCGACGATCGTCACTGACGCGCAGCTCAATGAACTGGCGCAGGGGCCGGTGCTGGCTATCGCGACGCCGCTGGCGAAGCTCGAAGCGATGGACGACTGGAATCGCAACCAGCACGGCGGCTCTGGGCTATGGCAACGGGCGCTGGAATCCACCGTGACCCAGACCGAGGCCGAGCGCGCGACGCTGGACTTCCTGGCGTCCTATGTTCCGGCCGGTTCCTCACCGATGTGCGGCAACAGCATCTGCCAGGATCGGCGCTTCCTGTATCGGGAGATGCCGGGGCTGGAGCGCTATTTCCACTACCGCAATCTGGATGTCAGCACCCTGAAGGAGCTGGCGCGGCGCTGGGCCCCGCAGATCCTGACCGGCTTCCGCAAGGAAGGCGCCCATCTGGCGCTGGCCGACATCCGCGACTCGATTGCCGAGTTGCGCTGGTATCGGCAGTACATGGGCGAGCTTGGGGGCGAGCCAGCGCGTCTCAATGACGGGTCCGCGACAGAGGGCCCAGGGCCCAGGGCATAGGGCCCACTGGGCTCTGCTTTTCTGGGCCCTGAGCCCGCCCTGAGCCCTGGGTCCTGCTTTTCCGGGGCCCTGCCTCTCTGGGCCCTGGGCCCTGAGCCCCAAGCAGTCGGTAAATACCTCAAGCCGTAGCCGGCCTCTCGCCAGCTAATCGACTATACGCACCGGCAATGGCACATTGCACAGCTCCACCTTGCCGGTCGGCGTATGAAACCACGGCTCGCGGCGGTGGCGGCGGGCCTTGATGACCGCGTCGAAAGCGTCGCCATCGGTGCGCAGCACCTGCAGGTCGATGCGCTCGGCTTCCGGCACATCGGCGGTCAGACGCAGTTGGCGGATCAGCGGGCGGGACTGGCCGTCTTCATAAAAACCCATCGCGCCGCTGCCGCGCGGCAGGCTGGACAGCGCCTCCATGCCCTGCAGTACGCGACCGACCAGAGTCACATTGCGGTCCAGATGACGCGGGGCGTGGCCGGTGATGACGTACAACTCGCTGCCATTGCCGCTGTCGATGGCTTCGTCCCTGCCCACCCCGACCATACCGTAGCAATGCGCCAACCACAGCTCATTGCTGGCCGGATCGCGTGCGCTGGGATAGCCATCGACGAAGCCGACTTCGGGTGCGTAGACATCGCCGTCGGTCAGTTGCGTGAAGACCGGTGCGTCCTTGCTCGATCGGCTGAACTCGGCCGCCAGGGTCGCTGCCGCCTCGCCCTGATCGCGCTTGCCGTCCGGGTCGCCCCACTGCACCACATAGTTGTCCTGGCTACGCACGATCGGCAACTCGTCGTAAAAGCCGCTGCGCGCCAGCGTCTGGATGTTGGCCACGTGTTCGGGGGCAAACTGCGGCGCCAACTCGATCACGACCCGCTCGCCGCTGGCCAGATCCAGATAGAGCAAATGCTGCGGATCCGGCCGGCGCCAGTCGCCCTCACTGGTTGCGGCGATGACTTCGGCCAGGGTCGCCGGCCAGACTCTGGTGTCGGCCGGGGCATCCGGGGACGCGGACAGCAGTCCGGCGATCAACATGCTCAGCATCGGGTCGGCTCCTGCGTGGACCAAAGTCTGAAGAGTGCCAACTGAGCGGGTTGCTGAACAGTGTCCGAGACCGGCGATTGCCTCGAAATCGTCCGATCGGTGCAATTGGCTGCCGCTACACTGCTCGTCTTCGACGCTGCCGAAGGCCGCCGATTCATGCCGCAAGCCACCACGCCACAAGCCAGAATACTGATAGCCGGAGGTGGGCTGGTTGGGCTGACCAGCGCGCTGGCGCTGGCCTGGCGCGGCTGCGCCGTCAGCGTGCTCGAAGCGCGGACGGCTGGACCGGTTGCGAGCGTGGCGACGGCCGATACGCGTCATCTGGCCCTGGCGCACGGCACGATACTGGCGTTGCAGACGCTCGGCGTGTGGCCGGCGCTGC
>DAIMJK010000239.1:0-5973 GCA_036722245.1 Lysobacterales bacterium | reverse complement strand
TTCCTTGCCGATCGCCGCGCTCTGGTCAATCAGGCCAGCAATGCCTTCAAGGTCCATCTGCCAGACAGTTCGCCGGTCAATCTGTGCGTGGACAAGCGCGCTCAGGGCCGGGTGTACCTGTCGACCTATCCGACCATGATGGGGCTGATCGAGAGCTTCAACGGTGACCGACGGCGTTATGGGGTGGGCCACTTCGACCTGATCATCATCGACGAGGCACATCGCAGCGTCTATCAGAAATACGGCGCCATCTTCCGCTACTTCGACGGTCTGCTGGTGGGTTTGACCGCCACCCCGCGCGATGAGGTGGACCGCGACACCTACCACCTGTTCGGCCTGGAAACCGGCGTGCCCACCGACGCCTATGGCCTGGACGACGCAGTGGCCGACGGCTATCTGGTGCCGCCCAGGGCGCACTCGGTACCGATCAAGTTCGTCCGCGAAGGCATTCGCTACGATGATTTGAGCGAGGAGGAAAAGGCGCACTGGGAATCGCTGGACTGGGGCGATCGCGAGGATGGCCCGCCGGACCAGGTCAGCGCCAGCGAGGTCAACAAGCAACTGTTCAACGAAGACACCGTCGATCTGATGCTCAAGCATTTGATGCAGCACGGGCTGAAGGTGGAGGGGGGCGACCGGCTGGGCAAGACGATCATCTTCGCGGTCAACCAGCGCCACGCCGAGTTCATCGCCCAGCGCTTCAACCATCACTATCCGCACTACAAGGGTAACTTCGCCCGAGTCATCACTCACGCCGTCAGTTACGCCCAGAGCCTGATCGACGCATTCAGCCTGCGCGATAGCGAACCGCATCTGGCCATTTCGGTGGACATGCTGGACACCGGCATCGACGTGCCCGAAGTGCTGAACCTGGTGTTCTTCAAGGCAGTGCGCTCGAAGGTGAAGTTCCTGCAGATGATCGGCCGCGGCACCCGCCTGTGTCCGAACCTGTTTGGACCGGGACTGGACAAGATCGAGTTTGCCGTCTTCGACTTCTGCGGCAACTTCGAGTATTTCAACGAACACCCGGCTGGTGCCCTCAGCGCGATGCCGGAGCCCTTGGGCAAGCGGCTCTTCAAGCGACGGCTGGATCTGATCGAATTGCTGCCGCAAGATCGCAAGAATCTCGCTGATCAGCATCCTGAATTTGCCGACCAGAATGACTTGCGTGGGACCTTGATCGAGGCCCTGCACGCCGAAGTGGCGGCAATGAACCCGAACAACTTCATCGTCCGCACCGCCGGCGAGCATGTTGCGCGCTTCGCGCAAGCCGAGGCCTGGGTGAGGCTGGATCACAACGCCCTGACCGACTTGCGTCATCAGGTCGCCGGCCTGCCCAGCGCACTCGATCAGGGTTCGCTGGGCGCCCGGCTGTTCGATCTGCTGTGCCTGAATCTTCAAGTCAGTCTGTTGCGGCGAAGCGCGGACTTTGTGGCCTTGCGTGACCGCTTGATCGAGATAGCCGCTGACCTGGAAGCCAAGGACAGCATCCCCGCCGTGCGCGAGCATTTGGCGCTGATCCAGGCCGTGCAGACCGAGCACTGGTGGCAGGACATCACGGCACCGCTGATAGAGGAAGCGCGACGGCGACTGCGGGGACTGGTCGACTTCGTCGATCCTGCCAGTCGAGGCATCGTCTATACCGTGCTCAAGGATCAGATCGGCACGTCGTCGGAGGTCACGCTGGAGAATTTCAGCACTGGCATCAACCTGGCACAGTATCGGCGCAAGGTGGAGTCGTACATTCGCCGCCACACCGATCACGTTGCAGTGGCCAAGCTACGTTTCAACAAACCGTTGACGGCCTCGGATCTGGCCGAGCTCGAACGACTGGTCTACGCCGCCGAGGTCGCGGAGAGCCGGGAACGCTTCCAGCAATGCTTTGGATCCGAACGCAGCCTGGCCGCATTCGTACGGTCACTGGTGGGTCTGGACCGCGTCGCTGCCAAGGAAGCCTTCGGCCGCTTCCTCGATCAGAAGCATTACGGAGACAAGCAGATCCGCTTCATCGAGATGATCATCGACCGACTGACGGCCTGCGGGATCATGGAGCCCGGCCAGCTGTACGAGCCCCCGTTAACTGCCGTTCATCAGGATGGGGTCGATGGCCTGTTCAACGATGGCGATGCCGATGCGATTGTAGGGACACTACGGGAGATCAATGGCAGGGCGGCCTAGGGATCAGCTGCCCGTCAGCGGTAGTTGCTACTCTTTCCCCACTGCACTGACCGCGCGGCGGTCGGGCGGGGGCACGGCCTGCGTTCGGCAGCACTCCGGATGCTTGCAGGGCGTCGCGGCCACGCGGCAGTCGCGTGTCGGCCCAATTGAAGTCCCAACCGAAGAACAGCAGAGCGAAAACAGGGGGATGTCTCGTGACAGTTCTGCAGCAATCCAGTGTCGCCCAAGATCGTCGTCTTGGTAGCTGGTATGTGTTGATCGAATCCGGTGCCGTGAAGCTGCCGCGTTTCCAGCGTTTTGAAGCCTGGGATCGCACCCGAGTGACCGGCTTTCTCAACACCGTGATCCAGAACCTGCCGGTGGGCGTGACGCTGGTGTTGCTGGTCGGGGATGAAGAGAAGTTCATTTCGCGCTACATCGTCACTGCGCCAGAGACCGGGTCTCGAGTTTCGGAGCATCTGCTCGATGGTCAGCAGCGCCTGACCGCGTTTTGGCGCGCGATGCACAACAACTACGAGGGCGAGTCCTACTTTGTCTACCTGCCTGAGTTCGATCTCAACACTCAGGACGGCATCGAGTACGACGAGTTGTGCATCCACTGTCAGCCACGGTGGAATCCTCGCCGCAATCCCGCACTTCGTTACCCCATCTGGTCGGATGATGCGGCCCAATGCCTCGATCGCGGGCTGGTTCCGGTCGACCTGTTGCGGCCTGGTGATCAGGGGCCGCGTGTGGAGCAGTGGATCAGCGACGCTACCGCGGCGCTGGAACCAGACGAGGACGCTCCCGACGCCATGAAGCGTTACAAGGCCCTGGAGCAGCGTCGACAAGCGCTGCGGACGACGATCAACACGCTGCGCGAGCGGGTTACTCACTTCAATCTGCCCTTCCTGGCGCTGCCCGTGGGTACCAGTGCCGACGTGGCCTTGCAGGTGTTTGTCAACATGAACACCAACAGCAAGCCGCTGTCGATGTACGACCTGACCGTGGCCAAGGTTGAAGGTGTGGCCGGTGCATCACTGCACGACCTACAGGAGAGGACACTTGCCAATCATGTCGAACTGTCCCACTACGGCGACATGTCGTGGACCTTGCTGACCACGGCTGCACTGATGCAGGGCAGCTTGCCCAACAAGTCGGGCGTAGGCAGCCTGGACATGAATGCGCTGGTCCAGAATTGGGCGCGACTTGAACGGGCATTGGTGCGAATGGCGGACTTCCTTGCTCGGGAGCACATTCACGACGCAGAGCGACTGCCGACAGCGCCGGTGATGGCTGTTCTGGCCGCGTGTCTGGATCGCGTGCCCGAGCATGGCGACGAACTGGGTCGCGCGGAACGATTATTGCGTGCCTACTTGTGGTCTGCATTCTTCACGTCGAGGTACGAGGGTGCGGCGGCAACGCGCAGCTTTCAGGACTACAAGGCCCTGATCGAGTTGCTGGGTCGAAAGCAGTTCAGCCCGGCTGACCACGTTCTGGTGCCGATACTGCGCCGAGATGAGTATCCCTTGCCAACCGCCGAGCAACTGTTGCGAGTGGGCTGGCCCAAGGCGGCCGATCGGCAGGCGCGGGCGATCCTGGCGATATGCCTGTATTTCGGAGCTCACGATTTCGCCGACGGCCACCCGGTCTCGGCCGACTCGTTGCGCCGACGTGAGTATCACCACGTCTTTCCCGACGCCTTGCTGCAAGAAGCGGGGATCGACAGCTACCGGGCACTCAATTGCGCGCTCGTTACGTGGAAGACCAACCGCAGCATTGGCCGCAAGGACCCGCTGGTCTACCTCAAGGATCGCGTGGAGTGGAGCGACGAGGCCACCATCCGCCAGCGCTTGCGGACGCATTTGCTTGACTACGACACCTTCGCCGGGGCCACTTACGAGATCGAGGGAAAACCGCTTGAGGGTGAGGCGCTGACTCGCAAATTGAGTGCAGATTTCGATACCTTCCTCATGCACCGTGCGGAGTTGGTGGCTGCGGCAATGGTGCGGCTGGCAGATGGTCGGTTGCCGGTGCTGGAGTTGGAGGCTGCGCGGCAGAGTGATGGCGCAGTGGACTTGCCCTCATCCCAATAGCGCATCGGTAAACGGAAACGGCACCAGTACCACGTCGCCGAAGCTACAACTGGTCATATGCGCTGTCGGCGTTGTTGGTCCAGAGGGTCGCGAGTGTGGTTTCGCTTGCTGCTTGTGCCGTGCGCACGATTCTGCGGTCGTGCTCGCGTTCTGCGATGAAGTCGACAAAGTCGACCACCTCGGCAATCCGCTCCGGCGGCAGTTGTGCCAGCTTCTCGGTGAGATTCTCGAGTGCGGTGTTCATCGTTTGGCCCTCGACCAGGCCATTAATACTCAGCATCCAGAGCGTCGCTGACACGCCGCACCGCGCCCGCTCAGAGTGACGGCGCAAGACGCTCTGTTCCGGATCGTTTTGGAAGACCGCTGACGTGAAAGCGTGTGTCAGTTGCAGCAGGTCGCCGCCGAACTCACCCCCACCGCCTCTCCAGCTCCCGCATGCTCTCCGGCACCTGTGCAAAGTGCACCAGCAACACGTCCAGACCGGCGTGCTCGACGATCTGCAGTCCGCGTTCGATGGCGTCGTCGATCCATTGATCGGCGTTGCCGAAGGCGCCGCCGCCGAGGCGGGTGAGGAGGACGCGGTTGGAGCCGCCCTCAGCGGCTTCGATGCAGGTGGCGAGCAGGGTGGCCTCATAGGCGGCTTCGAGGACGAGTCGGGCGAAGGCTTGCCAGCGCGATGCGGGGAGGCGGGAATAGGCCACCGGCAGGGCGGAGCAGAAGGCTTGCGACACGATCGGTCGTGGTGGGTCGGCCACATCGGTGACTTCGACACCGCGGTGCCAGCCGATCTGGAGCAGGCCGCGCAATACCTGCCGCTGGTCCTCGGTCGCCGTCTGCAGGTAGTTCGCGATGGCGTCCAGGCCGGTGTCGCTGGCCAGCGCGTAGCCGTTGCGCATCGTCCACAGTTGCTCGGGCGGGATTCCGGTGAGTTCGGCGAGGCGCTGGCCGAGTCCGGCCAGGGTGTTGATCTGGCGTTCGCGGGTCTGGCCGGTGGTGCCTTCGAGCGGGACCAGATAGTTGCGGTAGATCGTCGCCGCGCCGGCGGCCATCGCGCAGGCTGGGCCCTGGGTGCGGTCGTGCTGGTAGCGGGTCACGCCCTGCTCGGGGCTGACTTCGGGGCCGATCATTTCGAGCAGGTTGAATTGCGAGGCGACCTGGAACAGCGCCCCGGCCATCGCTGGCTGCGCGTGCAGTTCGCGGACGTTGCCGACGGTGTTGCGGACCGTGCTGCGGATGGCGCGGTCGAGATGGGGCGCGGCGCGCTCGCGCAGCTCGGCTAGGGTCGGGATCTCGAGCACGCCCATGCCGTAGTGCTTGCCGTCGGCGATGGAGCACAAAGACGTTCCCTCCACCCGCAGGCGCGCGCGGGTGCTGGCGTAGTCGGTTTCGGTGAAGCCGGTGATTTTTTCGAACCAGGTCATGTGTCTGCTCGCACACAGGTAGCCAAATCAGCTGGAGCACACCGCCACCGGCTTCGAACTGTAACCGGATGCTGGCGAGGCAGATGGCTTCCATGCTCCGCACTGACAGCCTGCAGATCACGCCCGAGATCCTGGCGCTGATCGCTCGGATTGACGAGTTCAAGGGCATGGACCAGCAGTTCGACAAGTGATTCTTCGCGGACTTCCATTTGTTCGCTCGCACTCTGGTAGCTAGAATAGCTGAAACAGCTAATCAGGTTCACAATCATGAAGTCATTCACCGCTCTGGAGGCGAAGAA
>DAIMJK010000238.1:0-5983 GCA_036722245.1 Lysobacterales bacterium | reverse complement strand
ACATCCTACGTCGCTTCGACGTTGCTCTTCTGGGCCCTGGGCCCTATGCCCTGGGGCCCTTGCTCTTCCACTGGCTACTGGAACGGGCCACTGGAACTGCTCTACCAGCTAGCTCAGCCTCCCATGACACTGCTTGTACTTCTTGCCCGAACCACAGGGACAGGGATCGTTGCGGCCGACCTTGGGCAGGTCGCGGGTTACCGTCTGGGGCATCGGCATGGCGGCCGGTGCGCCGGAGGCGGCGGCTTCGTCTTCGGAGGCCGAGCCAAAGCCGGAGGCCTCGGCGTGCTGGAATTGCATCGGCGGCGGCGCGCGGCGCTCGGCGGCGAGGAGATCGTCTTCGGTGCGGATGCGTACCCGTGCCAGCACGGTCACGGTTTCCTGCTTGATCTTCTCCAGCATGTCCTGGAACAACGCGAAGGCCTCGCGCTTGAACTCCTGCTTCGGCTGCTTCTGCGCATAGCCACGCAGATGAATGCCCTGGCGCAGGTAGTCCATCCGCGCCAGATGATCCTTCCACTGGCTGTCGAGCACGTTGAGCATGATCACGCGCTCGGCATGCCGCATCACTTCCGGGCCCAGATCCTGCTCGCGCTGGTTGAAATGCGCATCGGCGCTGTCGGCGACCTTCTGTGCGATTCCCTCTGCATTCAGGTCGGCGTTCTCTTCCAGCCACGCCTGCGGGTCGATGCTGATGCCATAGTCGTCGGCGAGCGCGCGCTTCAGAGCGTCCAGATCCCACTGCTCGTCGATCGACCCCGGCGGCACATAGCGCCCGGTGAACTCGGTCAGGACGTCGTAGCGGACGCCCTCGATGGTTTCGTGGATATCTGCAGCATCAAGCAATTCGTTGCGCTGTTCGTAGATGACCCGGCGCTGGTCGTTGGCGACATCGTCGAAATCCAGCAGGTGCTTGCGGATATCGAAGTTGTGCGCCTCGACCTTGCGCTGGGCGTTCTCGATCGCTCGGTTGACCAGCGGATGCTCGATCGCCTCACCGGGCTGCATGCCCAGCTTCTGCATCAGATTGCGCAGCCGGTCGGATGCGAAGATGCGCATCAAGCTGTCATCGAAGGACAGGTAGAAGCGGCTCGAACCCGGATCGCCCTGACGACCGGAACGACCGCGCAACTGGTTGTCGATGCGGCGTGACTCGTGCCGCTCGGTGCCGATGATGTGCAGGCCGCCGGACTCGAGCACTGCCTGATGGCGTTCCTTCCAGGCCGCCTTCAGCTGCTCGCGCTCAGCCTCGGTGATCATTTCGGGTTGCTCGGCCAGTTCGGATTCCAGATTGCCGCCGAGCACGATGTCGGTGCCGCGACCGGCCATGTTGGTGGCGATCGTGACGGCACCGGGACGACCGGCCTGGGCCACGATCTGTGCCTCGCGCTCGTGCTGCTTGGCGTTGAGTACTTCGTGCGGAATCTTGTTCTTCTTCAGCTCACCGGCGATCAGCTCGGAGGTCTCGATCGAGGTGGTGCCGACCAGCACCGGCTGCTTGCGCTGCTGGCAATCGCGAATGTCTTCCAGGATCGCCTGGAACTTCTCAGCCTGGCTGAGGAACACCAGATCGGTCATGTCCTTGCGGATCATCGGCCGATGGGTCGGGATCACGACCACTTCCAGGCCATAGATCGACTGGAACTCATAGGCCTCGGTGTCAGCTGTGCCGGTCATGCCGGCCAGCTTCTTGTACATGCGGAAGAAGTTCTGGAAGGTGATCGAGGCCAGCGTCTGGTTCTCGCGCTGGATAGTCACGCCTTCCTTGGCCTCGACCGCCTGATGCAGACCATCGGACCAGCGTCGGCCAGCCAGCGTACGGCCAGTGAACTCGTCAACGATGATGACGTCACCGTCGCGAACGATGTAGTCGACGTCGCGCTTGTAGATGTGGTTGGCGCGCAGTGCGGCGCTCAGATGGTGAACAACTGCGAGGTTCTGCGGATCGTACAGCGACTCCTGTTCGCCGATCACGCCGACCTCGCGCAAGATGCCCTCGGCGTGCTGCATACCCTGTTCGGATAAATGAATCTGCTTCTGCTTTTCGTCGACCCAGAAGTCACCTTCGCCGTCTTCCTCGGTCTGCTTGCGCAGCTTCGGCACGATACGGTCGATGCGGATATAGAGATCGGGGGATTCTTCAGCCGGGCCGGAAATGATCAGTGGTGTGCGCGCTTCATCGATCAGGATCGAGTCCACCTCGTCGACAATCGCAAAGTTCAGCGAGCGCTGCAGACGCTCGCCGGCGGTAAAGGCCATGTTCGAGCGCAGGTAATCGAAGCCATACTCGTTGTTGGTGCCGTAACAGATGTCGCAGCCGTACGCCGCGCGCTTCTCGTCGTGCTTCTGTCCTGGGACGACCACACCGACGGTCATTCCCAGCGCGTTGTACACCGGTCCCATCCAGCCCGCATCGCGGCGAGCCAGATAGTCGTTGACGGTGACCACGTGGGCGCCCTTGCCGCTGAGCGCGTTCAGGTACACCGGCAGAGTCGCGACCAGGGTCTTGCCTTCACCGGTGCGCATCTCGGCGATTCGCCCCGAATGCAGGACCATCCCACCGATCAACTGGACATCATAATGGCGCAGGCCGAGGGTTCGCCGCGCTGCCTCACGCACCGCCGCAAAAGCATCAGGCAGCAACTGATCGAGGGTCTCGCCCTGCTCCAGTCGCTGCCGGAACAACACCGTCTGCTGGCGCAGTTCCTCGTCGCTGAGGGCCTGGTACTTGGGTTCCAGGGCGTTGATCTTGGCAACGTTCTTGCGCATGCCGCGCACGATGCGTTCGTTGCGCGAGCCAAATACTTTGGTCAGTAGAGCGTTGAACATGGGCGGTTTGACAGCCGTTGTAGCGAAGGAGCGGGACGCGACCGATCGGATGGTTGTTTTAGCGAATCTTCCCGAAGCCCCGCCGGAGTACAGGCATCGACCTCGGAAGCCGGGCCGATCGCGGCGCCTCTGACAGTCGGCTGGACGCGATGCGTCGCAGGCATCTGCGAGATCAGGAATGGGAGATCCGTGCTGGCATCCACACCGGCGGGTCGCGCGCGGGTCGCCAAGTGTTGGGGCCCGCCGCGGATAAATCAAGGCTTGCGTGCTGCCGCGGGCCGCTCTACCTCAAGCCTGGGTTGGTTGGTACGACTCAGCCCTGACCGCGAATCGCCTTGGTGAAGCTGGACGGATTGACCGGCTTGCCGTTCTGCCACAACTCGAAATGAACATGGTTGCCGGTGGCGCGGCCGGTGGCCCCGACCTGAGCGATGACATCGTCCACATCAACCCGGTCACCGACTTCGACCAGATTCTTGCTGTTGTGCGCGTAGCGGGTCAGGTAGCCGTTGCCGTGATCGACTTCAACCACCAGCCCGTAGCCGGGGCGCCGACCGGACCAGGTCACCACACCACTGGCCACGGCGTGAATGCTGGCCCCGCGCGGTGCGTTGAAATCGATGCCGGCGTGGAAGGTGGAGCGGCCGGTGAAAGGATCATGCCGCACGCCATAACCCGAGGAGGCATAGCCACCCTTGATCGGGCTACCGGCCGGCTGGGTGACCTCATCCAGTTCGCGGCCGATCAGCAACGATTCCAGCACCCGCAGCTGATCGTTCTGCGAGGCGAAGCGCTGGCTGAGTTCACTCATGGACTGGCGAAACTGTTCGGACACCAGACCATCGGACACCAGCGGCGGGGTTTCCGGGCCACCGAGGGCCGGTTCGCTGGAGAAATTGAACTCGCCATCGTCGATGCCGCCAAGCCGGGTAAGACGCTGACCGAGCGAGTTCAGGCGCATCGCTTCAGCCTGCAGTCGGCCCAATTCGGTCGCCAGCGCCTGCAGATCCCGCTCGGCCCGTTGGCCGGTGGCGTCCAGCGTGCTCTGCTGGGTAACCAGCGCGCCGCGCAAGGCATCGACTTCTGCCCGCGAAATGCCCGCAGCGTCGCCCCAGTAGCGCCCGATTGCAAAGCACAATCCACCAAAGACGGTCAGCACGACCGCGGCCACGCAACCGATGGCGGCCAGATTGCTGGGGTGATTGAGGCGGAGACAGCGGCTGGGTGCCTGGCCGTCGCGAATCAGTATGATGTTCATGCGTTGCCTTAAGTTTCTTTCCCGGTTGCCTGGACGATTGCGATGCCTGCCCCCAAACGCCTGGGAGTCGATCTCCCGGCGACTGCCGAACTGGCGCCCCTTTTCGAGCACCTGCAGCGGTTGCAGAACTTCGCCGTCGCCGTGAAGAAGGCACTGCCAGCAGAACTTCGCGACCGTGTAAGAGTCGGAAACTTCCGCGACCACACCCTCGTCCTGCTCGTCGCCGACCCGATCTGGGCCACGCGACTGCGGCTTGTCGCCGACACCCTGCCGGGGCATCCTGTGATGGCTGCCCACGACGAGGTACGACGCGTTACCGTGAAAGTCTCCCCCTCAGCCCTCGATTCCCCGTGAGGTCGCGCGGTTTAACCTTCACCAACTCACCACCGGAATGGTGGTGTTACAAGGGCTTCCTGCCCGGATGAAACTTGTTCCTCAACGTCAGTGGCGACCGATCTGATGCCAGTCTGCCACCTTGCTCAAACCGCCTGGGCGGGGTGAGCGTATGAGATCGGCGCGCTGGCGGGGTCTTCGAAGACCACTTCTTCCCACGCGCTGCGATCAGCAATCAACGTACGCAACAACCTGTTGTTCAACTCGTGGCCCGACTTGCAGCCGTAGAACGCCCCGATGAGGCTGCGCCCCAGCAGGTAGAGATCACCGATGGCATCGAGGATCTTGTGCTTGACGAACTCGTCCTCGTAGCGCAGGCCGTCTTCGTTCAGCACCCGATAGTCGTCCAGCACTACCGCATTGTCCATGCTTCCACCGAGCACAAGTTTGCGCTCGCGCAGCATTTCGATGTCGCGCATGAAGCCGAAGGTACGCGCGCGGGAGACTTCCTTGACGAACGAGGTGGTCGAGAAATCGATCTCGGCCTGCGACACGCGCTGGGTGAAGATGGGATGGTCGAACTTGATCGAGAACCCAACCTTGAAGCCGTTGAAGGGCTCGAACTGGGCCCACTTGTCGGCCGCGTCTTCAACCCGAACCGTGCGCCGGATCCGGATGAAGCGCTTGGGGGCTTCCTGTTCTTCGATGCCGGCGGACTGCAGCAGAAAGACGAACGGACCGGCGCTGCCGTCCATGATCGGGACTTCCGAGGCGCTCAGGTCGACATAGGCATTGTCGATGCCCAGACCCGCCATCGCCGAAAGCAGATGCTCGACCGTGGAAACCTTGACCCCATCCTTGACCAGCGAGGTGGACAGGCTGGTGTCGCCCACGTTCTCCGCCCTGGCCTCGATATCGACCGGCTCGGCCAGGTCAGTCCTGCGAAACACGATGCCGGTGTCGGGAGCCGCGGGCCTGAGGGTCATGTAGACCTTCTGTCCGGTGTGGATTCCGACGCCAGTCGCACGGATGACGTTGCGGAGCGTGCGCTGTCTTATCATTTTGGGCAGTACCAGCGTTCCAGGGCGCATTACCGCCGCGGAGCGTAGCACAGTGAAATATGTCTGAAAACAACGCCGTGTTGAGGACACGACAAACTGTTGTAGATGTGCAACACAACAGTTTCAGCGAATGATGATTGTCTGGTTTCTGAATACCGCACCGCGGCGCGAATCCAGCTGATGGGTCGGACGCCCCCGCAGTAGAGGCTGCTAGCAGGCGAAGCAAAGGCCGCAGGCCCACCGACGGCGCAGCCGGCGAGCAAGGGCGGTCAAATCCCGCGAACCGCGCATGATCGCTGCAGTGGCGCGAAAGAGTGGCGCAAAGGCACTGTAGGAGGCTGCTTGCAGGCGAACCAAGGGCCGCAGGCCCGCCGACGGCGCAGCCGGCGAGGGCAAGTCTTTGGTGCCCAAGCAAGGCGAGAGCCAGGACCAGAACCAGAGCGAGAGCAAGAGCAAGAGCATCGCGAGCAAGCTCCCTCCTACAAGGAGCAAGAGCAAGAGC
>DAIMJK010000237.1:0-6004 GCA_036722245.1 Lysobacterales bacterium | reverse complement strand
CAAACAGGGTATGCCGTAGATAGCTGCGACCGCCGGCAAAGGATTCCGGCGTGCCGCGGTGCACGATCAGCGGCCAGGTGGCGAGCGTCAGCAACTCGTAGAACACGAAGAAAGTGAACAGGTTGCCGGCGGTGGCGATACCCATCGTCGCAGCCACGCACAGACTGAAGAAGCCAAAGAAGCGCGCGCGATGCGGGCTGCGTTCGAGATAGCCGATCGCATAGATCGTCGTCAGCAGCCACAGTCCGGCCGACAGGATCAGGAACAGCAAGGACAGCGGATCGGCATGCAGCACCAGGTCCAGACCGGGCAGCAGTTGCAGGCGCCAGAGGAAGCTCTGGCCGGATTCGACCGCGAACAGCAACAGCCCGATCAATGCCAGCTTCAGCACCGCAGCCGTCAGGTTGACGGTTACGCGCAGTCGCTGGCGCGTTTCGCCGAGCACGAAGATCAGCACCGAGGCGAGCAGCGACGTGAGAATGACGTACAGCGGCAGCGCGACCGGCAAGCTGTTCACGGCTGCACTCCACTGGCCAGCGCATCGGGGATGGCCATCACTGCAATCAGCGGTGCGGACCCGAATCCCAGCGCGATGGCCGCCAGAGCGAGTACCAACGCGATCAGCTCTGTGCCGCGGCCGGGCGCCCGGCCGTCGCTTGCGTTGTCGCCAGGCCGGGATTGGCCCAGCATCGCCGCGAGCGCAAGGAACAGGTAGGCCGCGGCAAGCAGGCTGCCAAGCGCGAGCACCGCAATCATCCACCAGGCGCCCTGCTCCCAGGCCGCCGACAGCAGTAGCCACTTGGCCAGGAAGCCGCCACTGGGCGGCAGGCCCATCAAACTGACCGCGGCGATGCCGAATGCGAACACACTTATCGGCGCGTGGCGATCGGCGCCGGCCAGCCGGTCGATCCGGTCGCTGCCCAAGCGCGTCAGCAGATTTGCCGCGGCCAGGAACATGCCGGCCTTGGCCAGGCCGTGGCTGAGCATCTGCAGCATCGTCGCCTGCCATGCCAGCACCCCGGGAACCCCAAAGATCAGCATCAGGTAGCCGAGCTGGGCCACCGTCGAGTACGCCACCAGGCGCTTGAGCCGGGTCTGACGAAAGGCCAGCAGCGAGCCATACAGCACCGCACCCGCGCCGAGCAGCGCGAACATGCTGCCGGCCGCTGGCGGCGGCAAGCTGCCGCCAAACCACAGCCGATAGAGCAGAAACAGCGACACCTTCACCACCAGCGCCGACAGCACTGCACTGACCGGACCGGGCGCACTGGCATGCGCCTTCGGCAGCCAGCCGTGCAGCGGATAGATCGCCGACTTCAACAGCAGCCCGACGCTCATCAGCGCCAGCGCGGTCGCCGGCAAGGCCCCCTCCCCGCGCGCCACGGCCTGCCCCAGATCGAGACTGCCGGTGGTCGAGTACACCAGTGCCACGCCGAGCAGATAGGCCAGCGAGGCGAGCATCGCCAGCAACAGATAGCGCAGCGCCGCGCGCAAGGCCGGGGTGTGACCGTCGAAAGTCACCAGTGCGACCGCCGCCAGCGTGACCAGCTCGAGCCCGACGTACAGATTGAACAGGTCGGCCGAAAGCAGCAGGGCGTACAGCCCGGTCGACAACACCAGCCAGCCTGGCCACAACCGCCGCGCCCGCCGCGAGGCGCCGATGCTGCTCGCCGCATGCAGCGTGGTGGCCAGCATCACTACCGCAACCAGCCACAGCATCAGCAGCGAAGCGCCATCGACCTGCAAACGGATACCCAGCGGCAGCGGGAGGTCGGCCAGCAGCCACTGGCCCTGGCCAAGTTCCCACACCTCCAGCGTGAGCAGCCACAGCGCCAGCGGCGCGACCAGCGCACTGCCGATCGCCAGTGCCCGACCCATCTGCGCCGGCAGCACTGCCGCTGCCAGCGCGGCCAGCAGTGGCACGAAGATCAATGCGGCCAGTGCTTCAGTGCTGCCCGGCATCGACATCGTCATCGTCGGCATCAAGGTCGTCGGCACCTTCGGCACGGCGGTACAGTGCCAGCAGGATCGCCAGCGCCAGCGCGGTGGTTGCCACCGCTACCACCATCCCGGTCAGCACCAGAGCCTGCGGCACCGGATCCAGCGGGCCCGCGCCGCGATCACCGAGCACCACCAGCAGCAGGAACACCGCGCTGCCGAGCAGATTCAGCGCCAGCAGCTTGCGCAGCACGTGCTCGGCGACCAGCACGCCGTACACGCCAAGTCCGACCAGAGCCGCGGCGGTGGCAAGGTAGACCAGCGCGCTGCTCATCGGCTGCTCCGGACCCCGGCGGTGCCCAGAAACAGCAGCAGCAGACTGATCGCGATGGACACCGTCAAGGCGACTTCGATGACGTACACCGCCCACACGCCGGGCAGCGCCATCGGTGCGTGACCCGCCGCGAGCCCGGCCAGCCCGAACGCGGCGAATACGGCGATGCCGGCGACCAGCAGCACACGCTGCAGCGGCAAGGGTTCGCTCAACGCCTGCAGCCGCCCGGACAGCGCCAGCAGCACCCCAGCGGCCGCCATCACCGCGCCGGCCTGAAAGGCACCGCCTGGCGCCTGACCGCCGGCATGCAACAGGTAGCCGCCCACCAGTACCGCACTGGGGATCACCGCCGCGAGCAAGGGATCGAGCATCGCCACCGGCCCATGCGCGTCCGGGGCCTGCGGCCGCGCCATCGGTTGCACCGCCTTGACGCCGAGCCAGGCGACAAGCAGCACCAGCATCTCCAGCAGCGTGTCGAAGCCACGGAAAATAATGAGCACTGCGGTCACCGGATTGCCGACGCCGGTCTCCGGCAGTGCCGCCAGCGCCGCATCGCCGGCACTGTCCGCCGGGCGCGTCAGATCCACCAGCCCGACGCCGAGCAGCACCACCAGCAACGCGGTCAGCACGCCGACCGTCACCGCCAACCATGAGCGCCGCAACAGGCTGCGCGTGCGGTAGGCCGGCGCAAGACCGAGCAGTCGCCGGTAAGCCAGCAGCAGCATCGCTCCGGTGATGCCGGCGCCGATCGCCGCCTCCGCCAGGGCCAGATCGGGCGAACCCAGCCGCGCCCAGACCAGCGCCATCAACAGCCCGAACACCGCAAACATGACGATCGAGCGCAGGGCCGTGGCAGCGGCGACCACCTGCAGGGCCAGCAGCAGCAAGCCGGCAGCCAACAGCAAATCGATCAGCAGACTCATTCGGCCTGGCCCGCACTGCGCGCGGCACGATTGGCCAGCAGGTAGGCCGAGATCGACGCCGCCAGCAACCCGAGCAGCCAGATCACGATCAGCAGCAACAGCACGCGCAGCGAAGCCCCGTGCAGCGCCATCGCGGCGCAGACCAGCAACAAGCCGAGGTTGTCAGCCTTGGTCACCGCATGCAGCCGGCTGTGGGTGTCGGGGAAACGCAGCACGCCGACCGTCCCGGCGAAAAAGAAGCCGCAGCCAGCGATCAGCAGCAGGGCGGCAAGTGCGTCCAGGGCAACGGCAAGGCTCATGCGCGCTGCTCCGGCTGCTTCGACGGCTCCGAGGTCTGCTCCTGCCGCACCGGCAAGCCGACGAAGGCCACGCTGAGGATGGTCGCCAACAATACGAACAACAGCGCAACATCACGCAGCGCCGGCTGCTGCTGCCATTCGGCCAGCAGCAACAGGACCGCCACGGTGGTCGTACCGAACAACAATGCCGCGACCATCCGGTCCACCGCCGCCGGCCCGCGCAGCACCCGCCACAGTCCGGCCGCCAGATTGATCAGCAGAAACAGCACCGCATACGGCAGCAGGAGTTCGGTCATGCGTCGCGCCCTCCGTCGGCAGGCTTCACGTCCAGCGAGAACAGCCGCTGCAGCTGTGCCTCCAGTTCGTCCAGACCATGAGCGTCATCGTCGAGGGTGAGCATGTGGACTCGCAGCAGGCCGTCGTCGAGCAGTTGTACGCTCAATGAGCCCGGCAGCACGCTGACGATGCCGATGAACACGGTCCTCGGCAGGCCTGCCGGCAGCTCGCAACGATAGTCCAGAAAACCTGGTGCGACCGGCAGTCGCGGGTGCAGTGCGCGGCCCGCCACGTCGATGCCCCCGCGCAGCGATGCGCCCAGGAAGTACCAGAAGAACTGTACCAACCGCAGTGGCCGCCACGGATACGCCTCGCCGGGCACCAACCAGCTACCGAGCAGCGCCGCGAGGCCGGCCAGGGCCGCGCCGACAGCGATCGATCCGACGCCGTCCAGCGCAATCCAGACCAGCAGCAACAACCAGAAGGTCTGCAGCGCCCAGCGGCGGCGAGTCGCAAACGACCTCGCAGTCGGCCGGGTTTCGGACATGGACGAAGGCCCGCGTAGCCAAGGGACCGGCCGAAGTCTAACCGCAACGCGGTGAGCCCTGCTCATGCCGCGGATGTCGTTTGTCGCCCGGGCTCGCGTATTGCGGAGCATCCCCACCGCCAAAGGACAATGTCCATGCATCGCACTACCGTTCCCTGCCTGCTTGCACTGAGCGCCGCCATTGCCGTCCATGACGCCAACGCCGGCGATTTTCATCTGCTGCCCGTGGGCGCCAATTGCCCGATCGTCAGCGAGGTGGCCAATTTCAATGTGCCCAAGGTCAGCATCTCGGGCAATTTCCAGGTCAATGGCGCTGCCCCGCTCTGGCTGGCCGGCCACAGTGGCGAAATCGAACTGAGCAGCGCCACCCACGGCACCGTCAGCCTGGGGCTGCTGCATCAGCAGAGCTATCAGCGTCAGGTCATCCCGGGCGTCTATGACGTCGTCTATCGGCACCTGAGCGGCAGCCTGGCACCGGCCAACAGCCGCACGGTCATCGCTGAAGGCGTGCTGATTGACGGCGGGAACCACGACTTTTCCGTGCCCGCCGTGATCGTCAACGGCAACATCACCCTGGCCGGCGCCACGCCGCCCGTTGGCATCTACGAGAATGGCGAGCTGTATTTCCGCGACCCGCAGACCGGCTCGGAGTTTCGCGTCGGCACCTCGAAGACCGGAAACTACTCGGTACTGGTCATTCCCGGCGACTACCAGATCGTCTGGAAGCGGCTGCTCGGCGGCGCCGAAGTCCCGCTCAACCGCGACATCGTGATCGGCAGTACCAGCATCCAGGCCAACGCTAGCGTCGACATCGACATTCCCTGGATCGAACGCAGCGGCGCATTCACGATCAACGGCGTGGCACCGCCGGGTGGAATCTACGAGAACGCCCGGATCTCGCTGCGCGAGGTCAACAGTGGCGATCTGATCAAGCTGGGCGAAACACGGCATGGCCACTACTCGGTACGGGTGGCGCCGGGTGTCTACGACATCATCTACAGCAAGATGCTCGGGGGCATCGAGGTGCCCGCCAATAGCGCCGCGGTCATCGCCGCCGCGGTACCCATGCTGGAATCCGGCAGCTTTGTGATCAACATCCCGACGGTCGACATCGAAGGCACGTTCAGCCTCGATGGCACGCATTTTCCCAACGGAATCTACAACAACGCGCGGATCACGCTGGAACGTGATGGCGGCGACCGGGTCGTACTCGGCCAGACCAAGGCCGGCAGCTACTCGGCGCGGGTGATCCCGGCAAGCTATGACGTCTACTACGAGCGGCTGCTGTCCAACGGTGAGGTTCCAGTCAACAGCCGGGCCCGAATCGAGCAGGGCCGACAGATACTACCGGCCCGCGGCGTGCGCGAGGTCAGTATTGCCGTCGTCTCAGGACAGATCGACCTCAGCTCCAGCTACTGGGGTGGGCCGGCCATGGCCGGGATCTATCAGAACGGTCGTATGCGTGGCTTCAGCGGTGCCAGCGAGCCCTTCGACATCGGCACCACCCAGCCCGGCCTGCACAGCGTGCGGGTGCTCGCCGATACTTACCAGTTGAGCTACACACATATGCTCGGTGAGTTCATGCCGGCCAATGGCGATGCGCTGCTTAGCTCGGTGGAGGTGCTTGCCGGCGCGACCGTTGGATTCAACGTCGATCTGCAGCCCGGTCTGCTGAGTGGAACCTACA
>DAIMJK010000236.1:0-6060 GCA_036722245.1 Lysobacterales bacterium | reverse complement strand
GATGGATTCAACGGTGACACCGGCAACGTCAGCGAGGCGGCGCTGACCCTGACCCAGGCCGCACCGCTGGCACCCACCATCACCAGCGCCAACAACACGACATTCACGGTAGGCGTGCCCGGCAACTTCAACGTCACCGCCACCGGCAGTCCGCCGCCGACCTTCTCACTCACCGGCGCGCTGCCCACCGGTGTCACCTTCACGCCGGCCGGCGTGCTGTCTGGTACGCCAGCGAACGGCACCCAGGGCGTCTATCCGCTGACCATCACCGCCACCAATGGCGTGGCGCCTGATGCGGTGCAAAACTTCACGCTGACCGTCAACGCGGTGCCACCGACGATCACCAGCGCCAACAATGTCACCTTCACCGAACTGGTGCCGGACAACTTCACGGTGACGGCAACAGGCACCCTGCCGATCACCTTCTCGGTTTCCGGTACGCTGCCGGCCGGCATCAGCTTCAATACCTCCAGCGGTCTGCTGTCCGGCACGCCCGGTATCGCCACCGCTGGCGTGTATCCGTTGACCTTTACCGCCAGCAATGGGGTTGCGCCGAATGCGACGCAGAACTTCACCCTGACCATCGCTGCCGCACCCGGCGGCGCGGTGGCGACCGAGGGTGTGGTTTACACCTATGAGAACACCAGCTCTTTGGCGATACCCGACAATGGCTGCCCGAGCCTGGTCACCCGAACATTCACGGTCAACGAGACCTTCATCGTCGGTGGTTTCGGCACGATAGGGTTGGGAGTGGAGATCGCCCACGCCAGCCGTGGCCAGCTCAATATCAGCCTGCAGGCGCCCAACGGCGCGATCCAGTCACTACAGGCTCCGTACGCCGACACCAACGACAACATCAACGTGACCTACAGCTCCAACAACGAGCCTGGCAATGTCCTCAATGACGGCGACAATGACCCACTCGGGGTCGCCGCCAACACGGCCCATTACCGGCGCCTCGTCGGAATCCCGGGTCTGGACAGCTTCTACACCGGCCCGGCCAACGGCATCTGGACGCTGCGCATCTGTGACAGTGTATCCGGTACCAGCGGCACCCTCAATCGCGCCCGGCTGATCCTGATCGATTCGGCCGGCGCCGCGCCGCAGATCTGTGCCAGTCGCTCCACCTTCGACTGGGGCGCCAACGGCAACGGCGTGACTTTCTCCAACACACCTGTTTTGCCCGACGGGGTGGTGCTTTCGGAAATATCGAATTCTGGAGAGGCCGTAAACGACGGCGGTAGCGGCATTCCCAGCTTCGTGACGCGAACTGGCACCCAGGGTGGGGAAGCCGGTTTTTACTCGCTCAGCATGGACACCAGCGGCGACACCGAGACCACCGCGGAATCGGTACTGTTCGGTTTCGACACACCAGTGAGCGGACTGAGCTTCGCTTTGCTGGACGTCGACCGCACAGTGCCGTCGGGAACTGGCTGGGAGGACTACGTCAATGTGGTGGCGACGGGACCGCTCGGTCGTGTTCCCTATCACGTGAGTCTGGTCAATCCGTCCAATACGGCTCTCGCTGGAGATTGGATAGAGTCTGACTTTTCAGTCGATCCGGCGGATACTGATGGCAACGTGATCTACAGTTTTTCCGGCCCGGTGAGTCAGGTTCGGATCAACTACGCCCAGGGCAACGAACCGAACTCGGATTCGGTATTTCAGATCATTGGCGTCAGCGACTTTGCCTTCTGCACCTACGACTACGGCGACGGCCCGGCCAGCTATGGCACCTTGCTGGCGGACAATGGCCCGCGTCACGGATTGCAGGACCGCACCCGTTTGTTCATCGGCAGCAATCCGCCTGACGGTGAGACTGACGCGCTGGTGTCGGCCGATGCAACTGGCGACGACGCCAGCCTGATCGATGACGCGGCCGGCGGCATCAGCTTCCCGCCGCCGCGTTTGCCCAACCAGGGCTGGGTCTGCGGCGCCTACACCACCAATCCCAGCACCAATGAGTACTGCATCACGGTCAACGTCACCAACACGACCGGCAGCGCAGCGCAGCTGGTGGGCTGGATCGACTTCAATGCGGATGGCGACTTCACAGATATGGGCGAGCGTTCGCTGCCGGAACTGGCCTCCACCGCGACCACCGGCTTCAACACCGGCAACATTCCGACCGGCACGGTCGGGTCCAGCGTGGTGCTGGTGTTCTCGCCGCCCAATCCGATCCCGAACAATGCCGTACCGAGCATGGTCCGCTTGCGCCTGACAACCGATCCGCTGTTCTTCAGTGATGCCACGCCGCCGTCCCATCTGGGTCTGGTCAGCAACGGCGAGGTGCAGGACCACGCGATCCCGATCAATACGCTGCCGGTCACGCTGGCCAGCTTCAATGCGGCGCGGCTGGACGCGAACCGGATCAGCGTGCACTGGACCGTGGCGACCGAGGCCGGCACGCTGGGCTACCGCATCCTGCAGGGCGAGAGCATCGAGCAGGCAACTGAGGTCAGCAGCGAGATGGTGGCGGCCGACGGCGTCGACAGCTTGTCGCCGCAGTACTATCAGGCAATCGTGAGCAGCAGCAGTTCGGCGCCGCTGTTCCTGGAGGAGCTCAGCAGTTTCGGCCGGACCGAGCGCTTCGGCCCATTCCAGATCGGCAGCGTCAGCGGTGAGCAGCTGGTCTTCAGCAACGCGCCGTGGGCGCAGGCCCGGGCCGAGCAGCAGAGCGCCCGCAATCGCGACAATACTCAGCGCCTGAGCGCTCAGCTTTCCGGGCCGGCGGCCGAACTGCTGGTCGACAGCGATGGCCTCCAGCAGGTCAGCGTGGCGGATCTGCAAGCCATCGGAGTCAACTTTGCCGGCACCGATCCGAGCAGCCTGCGGCTGACTCGCAACGGCATTCCGGTACCCTTCCGGGCCAGCGGTCGCGGCAGCCTGACCGCGCAGAGCGTGATCGAGTTCTACGGTGAGCCGGTCGACGGCAGCCAGTACACGCGCACCCAGCCTTATTTACTCGCTCAGGGGCCGGGTTCGGGCAACGGCTGGCAGAGCGTCTCGGCCGCGCCAGTCAGCGCGCTCGCCAGTGATCGTCTGCGCAAGCGCTACGCGCTGGATGAGAAGCGATTCTACGGTTTCTCTGCACCCGGAGCAGACCCCTGGTACTTCGATACCGTGCAGCGCAATGGCGCCAGCGGCGGCAAGTCCTGGCCCCTGGCGACGCCCGGCGTGCTGCGCGCACCGTCGGTACTGCGGGTCCAGGTCTGGGGTGGGCTGGATTATCCGGGCCCGGCCGACGATCATCGCTATCGCGTGCTGGTCAACGGTCATGCGCTGTCCGAGCGCAGCTTCAACGGCGTCCGGCAGGATCAGGGCACCTGGCTGCTGCCCGAGGGCATCCTCAGCCGGGACGGCAACGAAGTGCGGATCGAACTGCTGGCCACCGGTTTCCCGCGTGATCTGTTGCGGGTCGAGTCGATCACGATAGACGCGCTGGCGGAGTTGCGCGCCGAGGATGCCGCACTAGGCCTGGGTCCTTCGGCGCTGTTGCCGATCAGCGATGGCATCAGCAGTTACTCCTTCGAAGAGGTTGAGCCCACCACGGCCTGCGGCGATGCCTGCGCCCAGCTGCTGGTTCGTGGCTTGCCCGACAACGACGTGCTGGCCTTGCGGGTTGGTCCACAGGGTGTGACCGAGCTGAGCGATGTACTGGTCATGCCCGAACAGGGAAGCTGGACCGCGCTGTTGCGGCCGCCGGCCATGCTACCGACCAATGATGCGGATTCGGACTCGGGCGATCGGCTGATCGTTCTGAGCCGTTCGCAGGCGCATACGCCCGTGCTGCGGCCGGCCTCTACCGCGTCCCACCCGCTGACAGGGGGGGCAGCCCAGTTGTTGCTGATTTCACCGTACCGGTTCCTGGCTGACGTGGAGCCGTTGCTGCAGGCACGCCGTGGCGAAGGTCTGTCCGCCCGGGTCGTCGATGTGGCGCAGATCTATCAGCATTACAACCATGGCGTCGTTGATCCGTCCGCGATCAAGGCCTTCATCAAGGAGGCCTACGGGAGCTTGGGTACGCGCTACGTATTGCTGGTCGGTGGCGACACCTACGATTACTTCGACCGGCTGGGTCTGGGCAGCATCAGTGACGTGCCGACCTTCTACGGTCGGACCCACCCGGTGGTCAATCACGCACCGCTGGACAGCCTGTACGCGGACATCGATGGCGATGGCAGTCCCGAACTGGCGTTGGGTCGCCTGCCGGCACGCACCAGTGACGAACTGGCCGCGATGATCGGCAAGATCCTCGCGCCGACGACGCCCGGACTGGCCACCGTATTCGCGGCCGAGCGCTCCAATGCGGCCGAGGCTTCCGACTATGCCGCCGAACTCGATGGCGTGATTGGCGGCCTGCCGGATGCGATGCAGGCTGCTGCTCAGCGGATCTATCTGGATGACTATGCCGCCGGCAGTGCAGGCGTGGGTGCGGCTCGTACCGATCTGGTCAGCGCGGTCAATGCTGGGCGCAGCCTGATCAGCTATTTCGGTCACGGCTCGCCCACCGTATGGTCGCGCGAGCAACTGCTGCAGAGCGCCCAACTGGCCCCGTTGTTGAGCAACAGTCAGTCGCCGGTGGTGTCCGAGTTTGGTTGCTGGGGCGGCTACTTCGTGGCGCCCGAGTACAACTCGATGGCGCATGGCTGGCTGGCTCAGGGTGCGGGCGCCTCGGCGTATCTGGGCTCCAGCGGCCTGACCGAACATGACAGCGACCGGCGCATGGCCGAGATGTTGTTGCCCGCATTGGCCGAGCCCGGGATCCGTCTCGGCGACGCCCTGCGCAATGCCAAGCAGAGCCTGCATGCAACCGAACCGGAACGATCGGATATTCTGCGCGGCATGTCGCTGTTCGGTGATCCGTCGATGCGCTTGCCGCAGCAACCTTGATTCGGCAGAAGCGACCGCAGGCATCGGATTCAGGTCAGGGAAGGGGCCTGATCCGATGCCTGCATCGCCTTGAACAAGAACTGGCGCGTTTCGATCCCGCCGGCTGAACGCCCAGGCCGGGCTAGAACGTGACCGTGGCGATGACGGTGTCGTAGTACTGGTTGGCGGCGACGTTCTGGCCGCCGGGTACCCGGCCGTACACGGTCAGTTCGGTTTCCAACCCAGTTCCCACGTGGGCGACGCCGTTGGTCAATTCGTCACCCCATTGCTGGGTCATCGACGCGTCCGAGTACAGGCCGTAAGCCAGATTCACCGGCTCGCCGCTGTCGGGGCTGTCGCCCGAAGGTCTCAGGTCCCCACCAATCATGTAGCGGTCGGTGGCGTCACCGCCAGAGTTCATGCCGCCGCTGAGGGTCACCGTGGCTGCGGTATCCATGGTGCACTGCACGGTGACCGCGCCGGTGCCAGTCAAGGCGGATTCGGCATTGGCCGAGATCGGGTCGTAGCTGCCGAAGTCGAGGGTCGAGGTGGCGATGGTGCAGTTGTCGTTGACTGTCGCGTTGATGATCATGACCGCCGACTCGGCGGCCTGACTCTGCACCGAGGTGAGCCCGCACAGAGCAATCGCCGTGTACAACGCGGTCTTCAGTATGTTGCTGCTGCGGATCATGAGAGTGGCTCCTGCACTGGAAGGCTGAAAGGTCGCTGTAGGTCCAGTCGCGGCCGGGTCAGGGAGGGCGTGGACTACGGGTTCCATACTAGGCAGTCACTGGTCGGGCGAGAATTCGGACAAGTACGTAGGGGTTTATACGTATGCGGGTTGCGGGCGGGTACTCCGCGGAAGCAGCGCGGTTCCGGCCGCGCCCTCGGCTTCCTTCGTCCAGTATGCCGACTCAGAAACTGACCAATACCGTGATCACGTCGCTGTAGCTGCCCACCGGCACGTTCTGGCGCGCCGGGATGCGGCCGTAGACGTCGTGCTGCATGCCCGGGCCCTGGGCCTGGACCAGGGCCGAGCCGCCACTGCCGTCACCCCAGATCACGGTACGGCTGGCGTCGGTGTAGAGGTTGTATTGCAGGTTGGCCTTGGCGCCGACCAGAGTTCGCGCCGGGTAGCTGCCGGCACCGGAACTCAGGGCGATGCTGTACTCCACCACCTCATCGCAA
>DAIMJK010000235.1:0-6097 GCA_036722245.1 Lysobacterales bacterium | reverse complement strand
CCGAAGCACTCGGCGCAGGCGAGGTAGAACATGCGCCAGCGTTGCAGCCAGCGGCCGGCATCCTGATCGCCATAGCACTGGCGGAACAACTGCAGGATTGCGTCGCGCTGGCGATCGGTGTTCTGCAGCCAGTGTTCGCTGGTGCGCTGGTAGTGACTGCCGTCGAGCCACCATTGCTGCTCCAGGACCAATTCGCGCTGGAAGTTGAGCAGGGTGTCGAAGGAGGGCATCAGGCCGCCGGTGAAGAAATGGCGGCCCATCCAGTTGCCATCGCCTTCGGTTTCGAAGGGGTAGAGCAGTTCGCGGTGGGCGAAGATGTGGACGAACAGCTTGCCCGCCGGTCGCAGCCATCTAGCGATACGGCCGAGCAGCACTTCGTAGTTACGCACGTGCTCGAACATCTCGATCGAGATGCAGCGGTCGAATGCGTCCGCCGGCAGCTCCAGCACATTCACATCACAGGTCAGAATGCGGACGTTGGCAAAGCCTCGCTCGCGACAACGCGCCTCGATGTGCTCGCGCTGCGAGTTGGAATTGGAGACGGCGGTGATCTGGGAGTTGGGCAGCTTCTCGGCCAGATACAGCGTCAACGAGCCCCAGCCGCAGCCCAGTTCGAGTACGTCCTGGCCATCGATAAACTCGCCGCGCTGCAGATACAGCGCCAGCATCGCTTCCTCGGCTTCGTCCAGGGTCTCGCGGCCGGTCGGGTAGTAGCAGGAGGAATACTTCAGACGCTTGCCCAGGCAGGCCTGGAAGAAGGCCGCAGGTACCTCATAGTGCTGCTGGTTGGCCGCCTCGGTCTCGATTGCCAGCGCGCTTTCGCGCAAGGCGCGCAGTTGCTCCAGCTTGCGCAAGGCGGCACCGCCGACGCGCTCGTCGCGCAGACGTTCAGAGCACATCCGGCGGATGCCCAGCCGGGTCAGCGCATCAGGCACCCAACCGCGCTCACAAAGGTCGATCAGACTCATCGAAAGTTGCCTCGTTGCTTGAAAAGGATCAACTGTCCAGCGGATTGACGACGCGAATGTCACCGTATGGCTGGGTCGTGGAGAGATCCTCGGACCATAGCGTGGCCGCTCCGCTGCGTTGGGCGGCTGCCAGGATCAGGGAGTCCCAGAAGCTCAACTTCCAGCGCACCTGTAACTGGTAACCAAGATTGAGCAAGGCGCGGTCATTGTCCACCACTGGCCACGCAAGATATGGCTGAATCAGATCCCACGACTGGCTCGGCAGAAGTTTGGCCTTCCGTTGCAAGTTGACGTGCAACTCCTGCAGGACCTGCACGCTGAGCGACGCACTGCCCGGCTCGTTCCACAGCTGTTTGAGCTTGTCTTTGGCCTGCTCGTGACGTCGGTCAGTACCTGTGGTAAGCGCGTAATAGAGGATGTTCGTATCGACGAAGACCTCAACGCTCATGCGTCTGATCCCGGCTCAACGGACCGTCGTCCACTGGAACAGGACGCTCTAGGGCCTGCATCGCGCGTGCGCGCGCGGGCTCGAAGCCATCGAGTTCAGTCAAGGCGCGCTGCACCAGTTCAGCGACCCATGCTGACACCGAAGTGTCCCGGTCAACCGCAAGGTGCTTTATCCGCTTGATCGTCCTTTCGTCCAGCCTGAGAGTGATGTTTGCGCTCATTCCATCAAATCCTCGATCCATGCCCTCGCGCCAACTCACGACAGCATACGGCTACTCTGCACATTTTGTGTGCTGCACGGTAGAAATGCAACGTCAAACGGGAGGTATTATCCCGGCTTGCGCGGAAACCAAGGAATGAATCGGCTGACGTCCCGCTGATAGGCCCGATAGGCCTCACCGCGCGAGCGTAGCGCCTGCGCTTCGACGTAGGGTATGCCGGTAACCCAGTTCAGGCTGATGCCCATCAGGATCGGTCCCAGCCAGGCCAGCCAGCCTAGCGGTGCCGACAGGGCCAGCAGGACGTAGGCAAACCAGTGCAGCCACTCGAAAAAATAGTTGGGATGGCGCGACCACGCCCACAGGCCGACCCGGCAGGTCTGGCCCTGATTGCGGCGGTCGCGACGAAAGCGGGCCAGCTGCATGTCGGCGACCGCCTCGCCGCCCAGCGCGATGCACCAGACTGCCATGGCTGCAAGCATCAAGGGCGTTATCCCTTCATGCGGATTGTGCGCCGCGACCAGAAAGGGGACCGAGAACAGTACGACCAGCAGGGCCTGGGCCATGAAGAAGCCGAAAATCTTGCCCTGGTGGCTGTGCCAGTGCGCGCGCAGGTAGGCATAGCGGCCGTCTTCAGCTTCGTTCAACACCCGCGCCAGCAGATGGATTGCCAGCCGAAATCCCCAGATCCCGGCCAACAGCGCGACCAGCAGGCGCGGCGCCAGCCCACCTTGCGCGCTGATGCTGTAGTACAGCGCAGCCACCGCCAGTGCAGCGGCCCAGCTGACATCGACGAAACCCATGTTGCGAGTGCGTAGCTGCAACCACCAGGTGCCTGCCATGACCAACACGGCCATGATCGCCACAACGATCAGCGACGACCAATCAAACACGCGTCATGGCCTCGTCCACTGCCATCTCGTCGCGGTTCGGGACCATCCGTACGGCCAGATACATCAGTACCGGCGTCAGTACCGCCCAGACAATTCCCAGTACCAGCAGCGAGATCATCTCGCTGGCACCGAAGTTGGCGGCTTTCCAGACCTTGACCGCAACCCAGTAGGCAAGTGGACCGCCGGCGAGCCCGAAGGTCGCGGCCAGCCACGGCCGGCCGCGCAGAAAGCCCATCGAATGATTCAGGGTCAGCGCGAAGGCCACCCATAGCACGACGATCCATATTGGCGCGGCGTCGCTGGAAGGAACCGGCGTCGCGTAACTCAGCATGCCGGCGTGCAACAGCGCGCTGTCGACCAGAAAACCGCCGCTGGCGGCTACGCCCACCAGAATCAGGTCGGCCCGCAGCCACCGCGTAGTACTCAGGTGCCAGGCCGCGAACAGCGCCAGCATCAGCACGCCGGGCCACCACTGGCCGCTGCCGGCACCGCCGACCGCCGCCATCCAGGTCAGCTGGAACAGGATCAGGTTGGCGAGCACCTTCACAGCTGCGGCGCCAGGTCGGGCAGGTACTGGGGGCGCCGATTGCAGGGCTTGGCGAACAGCAACTGTACGTCGCCTATGGTGCGCTCCAGAAAACCGCCCTCGCAGTAAGCCAGATACCAGCGCCACAAACGCACGAAGCGTTCCGGATAGCCGAGCGCGCGGACCTCGTCGAGGCGGTCGAGGAAGCGTCGATGCCATTCGCGCAGCGTGATCGCGTAGCTCGGACCAATGTCTTCCAGATGGACCAGTTTCATGTCGGTCCGGCGGGCTGCACTGCCGACAAGGGCCCCGACCGACGGAATGAAGCTGCCCGGAAAGACGTGCCGCTTGATGAAATCGACACTCTTGAGCGCCTGCTCGTAGCGGTGGTCTTCGATGGTGATGGCCTGAATCATTGCCAGACCATTGGGCTTCAAACGCTGTGACAGTACAGCGAAATACTGGTCCAGGAAATGATGACCGACCGCCTCGACCATCTCGATCGACACCAGCTTGTCGTACTGACCGTGCAGGTCGCGGTAGTCCTCCAGCAGCACTGTGACCCGATCGCTCAGTCCGGCGCTGGCCACTCTTTGCAGCGCCAGCGCATGCTGTTCGGCGCTGATCGTCGTGGTGGTCACTCGGCAACCGTACTGGCCGGCCGCGTGCATCGCGAAGCCGCCCCAGCCACTGCCGATCTCGAGCAGATGATCGGAAGGCTGCAGGTCCAGCTTGCGACAGATGCGGTCCAGCTTGCGCAGGCTGGCGACTTCCAGGTCTTCGTCGGCGCGCTCGAAGATCGCGCTCGAATACATCATGCGGCTGTCCAGGAACAACTCGAACAGATCGTTGCCCAGGTCATAATGCTCGGCGATATTGCGCCGACTCCCCCCTCGGGTGTTCTTGCGCAGACGGTGATACCAGCGCAGCAGCGTGCCTCCGAGCCGCGCCAGGCCGCCCTCCATCGCATCGGTGAGCTGCTGGTTGCGGGCGAAGATGCGCACCAGCGTGGTCAGATCCTCACTGCTCCAGCGGCCGTCCATGTAGGCCTCGGCCACGCCGACACTGCCGCCGAGCGCGAACTGGCGCCAGGCCTCGTTGTCGAGAATGTGCAGGCTGGCACGCAGACAGTCCTCGCCGGCCTCGTCGCCGAAGCGATGGACGCCATCGGCATCGTGGATCTCCAGCCGACAGCCACGCAGTTCCTGCAGCAGGGCAAACAATCGGCGGCGGTAGAAACCATCAGCGCTGGTGCTGGAACGCTTGTCGGTGTCGGCGAGTTCGGCAGCTGGATTCATAGGTCGTTCCCAGAGTTTACGGGTGAGCGTAGAACGGATTGCGTTTGCAGCGGATCAAGAAGGCCTGCCAATAGATCGCCCGCAGCACCGTGAGGGTCATCCACGGATAGCAGATCAAGGCCTTCGCCAGTTCCGAGCCATTCCAAGGCCGGCGCTGAAGTACCAGCGTGGCATCAAATTGCCTTTCCTCTACGCGGCTGACATTCATGTGGATGCGCAACTCCGGTCCTGGGGGCTCGAAGCGCCAGTCGTAGCGCAGGCCCATCGGCAGGAACGGTGAGACATGAAAGGCCTTGTCGAAACCGAAATGCCACGCGTTGCCGTGTTGCCGAGCCTGCGCCAGCGGCAGCACATACTGGTGCCGTTCGCCCCACGGCGTGTTGGTGATCTCGGCGATGATGTGGCGCAGAGTCTGGCCGTCGCGCTCGAAGCAGTAATAGAAACTGACCGGATTGTTGATGTAGCCGAAGTAGCGCAGGTGGGTGAGCAGGCGGATTGGCCCGTCGATCTGCTCACCGGTGACCTGACGGATCCGGGCGCGGACTGCGTCGATCAACGGCATGTCGGTGGGGCCCAGGTAATCAGTGCGGCGAAAGCTGGCCAGGTTGAAAGACTCACTGGACCAGAACCAGCGCCGGTCGAACAGCCGCGGCAATTCTTCCAGATCCAGGTACACCTGGAACAGACGATAACGGAAGCCATGTGGATGCGGCAGATGGCGTCGATGGCGTACCCAGCCAGTGTAGATGGCACTGTGTTCGACCGCGCTTTCCAGCGTCGCCAGTGACAGGGCCGGATTCATGCGTTGACTGGCCATTCGATGCCCAGGGCACGTGCCACTTCAACGCCGCTGCGTAGCCCATCTTCATGGAAACCATGGCCCCAATAGGCGCCGCAGTACCAGATCCGGTCGACGCCATTGATCTCGCCGCGGCGGGCGCGGGCGCGACTGCCGTCGAGGGTGTAGAGCGGGTGGCGATAGTCCAACCGATGCAGGACCTTGGCTGGGTCGATGCGGTCGCTGGCATTGAGGGTGACAATGAACTGGGTCGGGCCGGGCAATGACTGCAGGATGTTCATGCTGTAGCTGACGGTGCAGCGCGCTTGCGCGCCGGCGAGCTTGAGCGCGTTCCAGGCGGCCCAGGCGCGGCGGCGTCTGGGCAGCAGGCGGGTGTCGGTATGCAACACCACGTCATTGGATTGGTAGGGCAGGGCGGACAGCACGTCGTGCTCGGCCGCGGTCGGATGCTGCAGCATGGCCAGCGCCTGATCACTGTGGCAGGCCAGCACGACCTGATCAAAGTGTTCGGTCGCGGATTGACCGTTGTTCAGCCACTGCAACTCCACCCCGGATCCGGTCCGCCGTAGCGCTTGCACCGGGCTGGCCAGACGTATGTCGACGGCCTGCATGCGGGGCAGCATCGCTGCGATATAGCTAGACGATCCGCCCTTGACGACCCGCCAGGGAGAGCGCCCGCGAATCTGCAGCATGCAATGGTTATGCATGAACTGGACCAGCGCCTTGGCCGGAAAGTCGAGGATCTGTTTCTCCGGCGAGGACCACAAGGCGGCGGCCATCGGCAGCAGATGATCATCGACGAAGCCTGGGCCAAAGCGTCGCTCGGCGAGCCAGTCGCCCAGGGACGGTCCGGGGTCGGGCGCTGCGAGTAGCGCCGGGGCGAGCCGGTAGAAGCGCAGCAAATCCCACAGCATGCGCTGAAAGCGCCAGCTGAAGGCGTTCTGCCAG
>DAIMJK010000234.1:0-6159 GCA_036722245.1 Lysobacterales bacterium | reverse complement strand
GGTGGATGCGGTGGACGCCTACTGCGAAGGCATCGCCTTCAGCGTCGAGGAATTGCGGCCGTTGTTCCGGGTCGCCAGGGGGCTGGGCCTTGCGGTCAAGCTGCACGCCGACCAGCTCACCGATTGCGGCGGTGCCAGGTTGGCGGCCGAGTTCGGAGCACTGTCGGCCGATCATCTGGAGTACACCGGCCCGGCCGGCATCGCGGCGATGGCCGCTGCCGGCACAGTCGCGATGATCCTGCCCGGTGCCTTCATCGTGCTTGGCGAAACGCAAAAACCACCGATCGCCGCCCTGCGCGCCGCCGGCATCCCGATGGCGGTGGCCACCGATCTCAACCCCGGCAGCTCACCGCTGCTGTCGCTGCGCGCAGCGATGCAGCTGGCCTGCAGCGTGTTCGGCCTGACCCCGACCGAAGCCTTTCTGGGCGTGACCCGGCATGCCGCAAAGGCACTCGGAGTCGACCAGGACATCGGCCGCATCGCGCCTGGTTACGCCGCCGATCTGGCCTGGTGGTCGCTCGACGAACCGGTCGAGCTGTCCTACTGGCTGGGCGGTGCTCCGGCGCGGCGGGTGTGGATTGGGGGGGAACCCCTTTGAACCCTTGGCGAATACCGAGGCTCTTCGTTATAGGGCACAGGGCAGAGGGCACAGGATAGCCGCGCTGGTGCGCGTTGGGCCTCGATGGAGTAGCGCTTACTTGCGACTCTTGGTCTCCGCCGCCTTTTGCTCAGCCGGCTTTTCCGTCGACTGTGGACGCACGTTGCCGTAGCTGCCGCGATAGATCTTGCCCTTGCGTGAACGCTTGTCGCCCTTGCCCATGACGCTGCTTCCTTGTGGTTTGGTCAGCCGTACAGCATAGCAGCGGGAGCGTGGTGGGTGCGAGAGCCTCTAGGGGCAGTTCCAGTGGCCAGTTCCAGTAGCCAGTGAAGAGCAGGAGCCGCGCTTTGGCAGTTCGTCCGAAGCGCAGAACCCCCAATCTGGAAGTAGCGCGGTCCCGGCGCGCGTAGAGCCACGAGCTCCGTCCCGGCCCAGTTCGCGCCGGCGGCCGCGTCTCCAATAGAGCGAGAGCAAAGGCAAGAGCTTCGCCAGCAGGCTGGCTCCCACGAACAGCCAAAGCAACGGCAACTGCTCGCCCTTCGCTCTTCACTGGCCACTGGAACTGGCCACTGGAACTGCTCTTCCGGGTCCTTGCTTGATGCGGTTCGCGGAGCTCACCGACATCCTACGTTTCGCCGTAGCTCTTCTGGGCCCTGGGCCCTGCTCTACCAGC
This sequence comes from Lysobacterales bacterium, assembly GCA_036722245.1. GTDB lineage: Bacteria > Pseudomonadota > Gammaproteobacteria > Xanthomonadales > SZUA-5 > JAWLAT01. The sequence goes on along the minus strand of DAIMJK010000234.1, from coordinate 4,888 downwards.
CCTCAGCCCTAAATCAACCGTATCTCCCGCAACCGTTCCTCCAGATACCCCTGCGCGGTGATCGACTGCGGATAACGGTTCGGGTTGTCGGGGGTGATGCAGTTGGGCAGGGTTTCGATCACGAAATCCGGGTTCGGGTGGAGGAAGAACGGGATGGAATAGCGCGGTTGGCGGGCCTTCTCGCCGGCCGGGTTGATCACGCGGTGGGTCGTCGAGGGCAGTACGTGGTTGGTCAAGCGCTGCAGCATGTCGCCGATGTTGCAGACGATGGCGTCGCCCTGGGTCGTGACCGGCAGCCAGCTGCCGTCGCGCTGCAGCAGTTGCAGGCCTTGGGCGCTCGATCCGATCAGCAGCGTGATCAGGTTGATGTCCTCGTGCTGACCGGCGCGTACCGACGGCGTATCCGGATCGGCGATGGGCGGGTAGTGGATCGGGCGCAGGATCGAATTGCCCTGGTCGACCTTGTCGTCGAACCAATGCTGCGGCAGGTCCAGCACCAGCGCGATCGCCTGCAACATGGTTCGCCCCAGGCCGTCGAGCGCCTCGTACAGGCCATAGCCGTACTCCCGAAAGCCATCGACCTCGGTCGGCCACAGGTTGTCCGGCATCTCCTTGCTGTAGAGGTGGCCGGGCGGCAACTCGCGGCCGACATGCCAGAACTCCTTCAGGTCGGGATGCTCGCTGTCCTTGGCCGTTTCGATCTTGAAACCGGTGTAGCCGCGCGCACCGCCCTTGCCAGGCAGGTGGTACTGGCGCTTGGTCGCCTCGGGCAGGGCGAAGAAGGTCTGGAAGGTGCGGTAGGCACCATCAACCAGGGCCTGATCGAGTCCGTGATTGCGCACCCCGACAAAGCCATAGCGCCGATAGGCTGCGCCCAGATCCGCCACGAAGGCGTCGCGGTTGCGGTAGAACTCATGCATGTCGAGGGTGGGGATACTCATCTGGGCATACTGTGGCCGGACAGAGGGCGGAGTGTAGCCGAGTCCCTGTGCCCGCGACGCTGCTGGCATACTAGGGCGTTATCCTTGAAGGCGATCACGGCGCAATGAGCAGACTGGTGGAATGCGCGAAACTGGGCCGACAGGCCGAAGGCCTGGAGCGGCCGCCCTACCCCGGCGAGTTGGGCCAGCGCATTCATGAGCAGATCTCGCGCGAGGCCTGGAGCGAGTGGCTTGCACACCAGACCATGCTGATCAACGAGAACAGGCTGTCGCCGCGCGATCCACAATCGCGGGCCTTCCTGGCGACGGAGATGGAGAAGTTCCTGTTCGGTGGCGGCGTCGAGAAGCCGCCCGGCTACGTCGAACCGGAGGCCTGAGGGGATGCGCAAGTACTTTGGCACCGACGGCATCCGCGGACGGGTCGGTTCGGCCACGATCTCGGCTGATTTCGCGGTCCGACTCGGGCGCGCTGCCGGCACGGTACTTGGCCTGGGCCATCAACGACCGCTGGTACTGATCGGCAAGGACACGCGGGTTTCGGGCTACATGTTCGAATCGGCCATCGAGGCCGGTCTGAGTGCATCCGGCGCCGATGTGCTGCTGCTCGGCCCGATGCCGACCCCGGCGGTGGCGTACCTGACCAAGGCACTGGGCGCGCAGGCTGGCGTGGTCATCAGCGCCTCGCACAATCCCTATCCGGACAACGGCATCAAGTTTTTCTCGTCAACCGGTGAAAAGCTGCCGGACGACGTGGAACTGGCGATCGAGGCGGAAATCGACCTGCCCTTCCGCACTGTCGAGCCCGACCGGCTGGGCAAGGCACGGCGGCTGGAGGACGGTGGTCGACAGTACCTGGATTACTGCCTGAGCACGCTCACCGCACCGCTCACGGCGCTGGTCGGCCAGCGGGTGATCGTCGATTGCGCCCATGGCGCGGGCTACAAGCTGGCTCCGACATTGCTGACCGAACTTGGCTGCGAGGTCGAAACCATCGGCAGCGCGCCGGACGGCTTCAATATCAACGATGGCTGCGGCGCGACCTCGCCCGAGGCACTGATCGAGCGGGTTGTCGATCGCGGCGCCGCGCTGGGTATCGCGCTGGACGGTGACGGCGATCGCTTGATCATGGTCTCGGCCAGTGGTCGTCTGGTCGACGGCGACGACGTGATCTGGCTGCTCGCGCGCGACTGGCAGCGGCGCGGACTGCTGCGCGGGCCAGTGGTCGGCACGCTGATGACCAACTTCGGCATCGAACAGGCGCTGGGGGAATCGGGCATCGGCTTCGAGCGCGCGCCGGTTGGCGATCGCTATGTGCTGGAACGAATGAAGAAGCACGGCGCCAATCTCGGTGGCGAAGCCTCCGGCCATGTGCTGTGTCTGGACCGGGCCAGCACCGGCGATGCGCTGGTGACCGCGCTGGCCGCGCTGGAGGCGCTTGGAGGCTATTGCGACGAACTCGACGATGCCCTTTCCGACCTGCGCCGCGTGCCGCAGCAGACCATCAACGTGCCGCTGCAAGGCAAACCCATGGCGCTGCTCAGCGCACCGCAGCTGGAAAATTTGCTGGCCCAGGCCGAAGCCGCGCTGGACGGTCGCGGCCGCATCGTCTTGCGTCCATCCGGCACCGAGCCACTGCTGCGGGTGACCGTGGAAGGACCCGATGCCACTGAGGTAAAGCACTGGGCCGAGCGACTGGCCGCTCAGCTGCGGGCACTGGATCCCGCGTAGCCAGCACCCCAGCAACGCTCGTTCATCCCAACACTGCCAAGCAACGCCACCAACGAGGCCACATGACCGAAACGATCGACAACTCCGGCCTGGAACGCATTCCGCTGCGCGACTATGCCGAAGGGGCGTACCTGAACTACGCCATGTACGTCATTCTCGATCGCGCCCTGCCCTTCCTCGGCGACGGCCTCAAGCCGGTCCAGCGGCGGATCATCTATGCGATGAGCGAGCTGGGCCTGTCTTGGCAATCCAAGCCGAAGAAGGCCGCGCGTACGATCGGCGACGTCATCGGCAAGTACCATCCGCACGGCGATTCGGCCGCCTACGAGGCGATGGTGCTGATGGCTCAGCCCTTCAGCTTCCGCTATCCGATGATCGACGGCCAGGGCAATTTCGGCTCGCCGGACGACCCCAAGAGCTTCGCCGCGATGCGTTACACCGAGGCCAAGCTGACACCCTTTGCCAAGCTGTTGCTGGACGAACTGGCCCAGGGCACGGTCGACTTCGAGGCCAATTTCGACGGCACCATGACCGAGCCGGGCTGGCTGCCGGCGCGGGTGCCGAACGTGCTGTTGAACGGCGGCTCGGGCATCGCGGTGGGAATGGCCACCGACATCCCGCCGCACAATCTGCGCGAGGTGGTGTCGGCCTGCCTGCATCTGCTGGACGCGCCCGATGCCGACACTGCCGCATTGTGCCGGCATATCCGTGGTCCGGACTACCCGACCGAAGCGGAGATCATCACGCCGCGCGACGAGTTGCAGCGCATCTACGAGACCGGCAACGGCTCGCTGCGCGCCCGTGCGATCTGGCGCCGCGAGCCCGGCCAGCTGGTAATCACCGCCCTGCCGCATCAGGTCTCGCCAACCAAGATCGCCGAGCAGATCGCCGAGCAGATGCGCGCCAGGAAGCTGCCCTGGCTGGAGGATCTGCGCGATGAGTCCGATCACCAGCATCCGACCCGACTGGTGCTGATTCCGCGCTCGAACCGGGTCGATGCGGACGAGTTGATGGGCCATCTGTTCGCGACTACCGATCTGGAGCGCAGCTATAGGGTCAACATGAACCTGATCGGGCTGGACGGCCGGCCGCAGGTGATGGGCCTCAAGCGCCTGCTGACCGACTGGCTCAGCTTCCGCCGCGAAACGGTCCGCCGACGCACGCGCCACCGGCTGGACAAGGTCGAGGCACGCCTGCACATCCTCGAAGGCCTGCTGATCGCCTACCTGAATCTGGACGAGGTGATCCGGATCATTCGCACCGAGGACGAGCCGCGGTCGGTGCTGATGGAGCGTTTCGCCCTGACCGAAATCCAGGCCGACGCGATTCTCGATACCAAGCTGCGCCATCTGGCGCGATTGGAGGAAATGAAGATTCGCGGCGAGCAGGACAGCCTTGCTATCGAACAGGCTGAGTTGCAGGCCATCCTCGGCTCGGCCGAGCGGCTGACCGATCTGGTGCGCAGCGAGCTGATCGCAGACGCCGAGCGCTTTGGTGATGACCGCCGTTCGCCACTGATCGAACGCGAAGCCGCCCGCGCCCTGTCCGAATCGGACCTGACGCCAGCCGAGCCGATCACCGTGGTGCTCAGCGAGAAGGGCTGGATTCGCGCCGCCAAGGGTCACGACATCGACCCCACCGGCCTGACCTACCGCGAAGGAGACCAGTACTACTGCGCCCTGCGCACGCGCAGCAACCAGACCCTGGCGGTGCTCGACAGCGCCGGTCGCGCCTACGCCACACCCTGCCACACGCTGCCGTCGGCACGCGGCCAGGGCGAACCGCTGTCGGGCCGCTTCGATCTGGGCGGCGGCGCGCGCGCGGTCGCGCTGGCCGCCAGCGACAACGAAAGCCGCTGGCTGCTGTGCAACTCGCACGGCTATGGCTTCGTCACTGCTTTTGCCAATCTGCTCAGCCGCAACAAGGCCGGCAAGCAGATGCTGAACCTGCCCAAGGGCGCGACGGTGTTGACGCCGGCGATGGTCAGCGCTGCAATCGCCGACACACTGGTCGCGGTCGCCACCAACACCGGTCAACTGCTGGTCTTCCCGCTGAGCGAACTGCCGGAACTGGACAAGGGCAAGGGCAACACCTTGATCCGCATTCCGAAGGCCAGGCGCGAGCAAGGACAGGAATGGGTTGCGGCGGTGACCGTGCTGGGTCCGGCACAGCACTTGATCGTTCAGGCGGGCGCGCGCACCCTAAGACTCAAGCCGGCC
>DAIMJK010000233.1:0-6203 GCA_036722245.1 Lysobacterales bacterium | reverse complement strand
CCGAGTACGCCTTCTCCAGCGATGGTCGGCGATTGATGTTTCCGCTCGCCGGCGATCTGTATGTTTATGATTTACAAGCTAAAGAAGCCGAAGCGGTGATGCAGATCGCACGCGCAGCGGACGGCTTTGCGACCGATCCACGCTTTTCGCCAAAGGGCAACTTCGTCAGCTTCGTGCGCGAGCGCAACCTCTACGTGGTGGATCTGGCCAGCGCTCAGACCCGTCAACTGACCAACGATGCCAGCGACACGATCGCCTACGCCACCGCCGAGTTCATCGCCCAGGAAGAAATGGGGCGCGACAGCGGCTACTGGTGGGCGCCGGATGAGCGCCACATCGCGCTGACCCGCACCGATGAATCGCCGGTTCCATTGGCGCGCCGCTTCGAGATCCATGCCGATCGTACCGAGATCATCGAGCAGCGCTACCCGGCCGCGGGCGAGCCGAATGTCCGGATCGAACTGGGCCTGCTGGCGCTGGACGACGGTCAGATTCGCTGGCTGGATCTCGGAAATGAGACCGACATCTACCTGCCGAGGGTCAAATGGCTACCCGACGGCAAGGCCCTGAGCTATCAGAAACAAAGCCGCGATCAGCGCCAACTGGAGCTGATCCGCGTCGATATTGGCGATAAAATTACCCAACGCGTATTGCTTGCCGAGACTCGTGAGACCTGGGTCAACCTGCACGACATACTGCGCTTTGTTGATCACCGTGGACGTTTCATCTGGGCCAGCGAGAGCGAAGGCCAGCAACACTTGTACCTGCATGGTGCCGACGGCCGCCGCCAGCGCGCGATCACCCGCGGCGACTGGCAGGTCGACTCGATACTGGCCCTGGACCAGGTGCGCAAACAGGTGTATTTCCTCGCCAACGCGCATGACCCGCTCGGTCGCGATGTCTATGTCCAGAGCATCGACCCGCTTGATGCGCGCAAACCGCAACGGCTGACCCTGGGCGGTTGGAATGATGCGGTGTACTCCGACGACACCTCAGTCTGGCTGCATACCTGGAGCGATCCGCAACATCCGCCGCAGGTGCGCCTGCGCAACCGGCTGAACCGCGAAGTGGCGTCGATCCATGCCAATGTCGTCGATGCCGAACATCCCTATGCCCCGTACCTGTCCAGTCATCTGCCGCGTGAGTACGGCACGCTCGAGGCCGAGGATGGCCAGACCCTGCACTACCAGCTCCTCAAACCAGCCAGTTTCGACCCCGAGCGACGCTATCCCGCGGTCATCCGGGTTTACGGCGGACCCCACGTGCAGGTAGTACAAAAGCGCTGGGACGAACGCTGGGGCCTGTTCGACCAGTACCTGGCCCAGCAGGGCTTCGTGGTGTTCAGCCTCGACAACCGCGGCAGTGCGCGCCGTGGCAACAAGTTCGAGAACCCGATTCATCGCCAGATGGGTGGGCCGGAGGTGATCGACCAGCAGCTGGGACTGCGCTGGCTGGCCGACCAGTCCTTCGTGGATCCGGCTCGCGTTGGCATCTACGGCTGGAGCTATGGCGGCTATGTCAGCCTGCACATGTGGGCCCGCACGCCGGAACTGGCCGCCGCCGTCTCAGTGGCGCCGGTGACCGACTGGCGGCTGTACGACACCCACTACACCGAACGCTACATGGACCACCCGCAGCGCAATGCGGAAGGCTACGCCGAGAGCAACGTGCTGAACTGGCTGGATCGGACCGACGATGCTGCCACCTTGTCCGACCGGCTCTACCTGATCCACGGCATGGCCGACGACAATGTGCTGTTCACCCACAGCACCGCGCTGGTCTCGGCGATGGTCGAGCGCGGGATCCGCTTCGACCTGATGGCCTACCCCGGTGGCAAGCACGGGATCAACGCCAGCCCGGCGATGCGCCGGCACGTGTTTGGCGAGATCGCCCGCTATCTGCAGGAGCGCTTGCAGTAGCTTGCGCAGCTGCCCGCAAATTGCCCCTTGCCGGACCGGGATTCCGCTTGCCCGTCTGATAGATCTGGACGCCAGATCAACGTGCAGGATTCTCGATGACCACGATGCCGCCGCCGACCCGCCTCGAACCACCAGCCCAGCCGATCGGCATCGCGCTGGACGACTGGCAACCGCGCCCACTGCCGGCTGGCGCGAGCCTGCCCGGCCGAACGGTAAGCCTGCAACGGCTGGATCCGGTCGGCCATGGTGCCAGCCTGCACGCCGCCCTTGCCGGGCATGACGACGACCGCCTGTGGACCTATCTGAGCTATGGGCCTTTTCCGACCCGCACTGACTTCCAGGCCTGGCTGGAAGGGCACGCCGCCGATCCCACCCAGATCAGCTATGCAGTGGTCGACCTGGCCAGCGGCCAGGCGCGCGGACTGGCCAGCTACCTGCGTATCGACGCGGCCGTCGGCAGCCTGGAAATCGGCCATCTCTGCTTTGGGCCGGCATTGCAGCGGACCACGGCCGCGACCGAGGCCCACTATCTGCTGCTGCGGCACGCCTTCGACGCGCTCGGCTACCGCCGCTGCGAGTGGAAGTGCGACCATCTCAACGGCCCTTCCCGACGCGCCGCAGAACGCCTGGGCTTTCGCTTCGAGGGCATCCATCGCAACGCCAGGGTCTACAAGGGCCGCAATCGCGACACCGCCTGGTATGCCATCATCGACAGTGAATGGCCTGCGCTGCGCCTGCGCCTGGAAGCCTGGCTGGCCCCGAGCAACTTCGACAGCGCGGGGATGCAGCGCGAGCGCCTGGCGTAGTCGCACCTGTCTGGCGTCTAGGTCCGGCGAGCCCAGCGTCATTGGGGTCGCAGCCACGCCTCGTGCAGCATACGCCCGACTTCCGACTTGTCATGTAGCGCCTCAACGCCCTCCACCCGACGCCAAAGCCACCCGGCCGGCCCTTATACTGAGCGTCAATCGCTGGGGAGCGGTGCGTCGGGGGATGCGCCGATTACTGCATGAAGAAAACGCAACTGTATTTGCTGGCGCTGATCGTCGCGGCGATCGGCCTGGGCTGGGCGGGCTACAAGTGGCAGGTGCTGAAGTTTCCGCTCAAGCCCGATGCCGAAGTCCAGGTCTGGACGATCCAGGCGCGGGCAGAGTTTCGCGCTGGCGGTGGGCCCAACACGGTGCAGCTGCAATTGCCCGGGCGTGGTGTCAACGACATTCCCGACTTTCTGGTGTTGGAAGAGCGCCTGATCTCGCGTAGCTATGGCGAGCAGATCACCAAGAGTCGCAGCGGTCGCCAGGTCAACTGGAGCGTCCGCCGCGCACGCGGCAATCAGGTGCTCTACTACGTCGCGACCGTCGTGCGCGACGACCATGAGTGGATCGACAGCAGCCGACCCCGCCTGGCCGATTTGCCGCAGCTGAGCGAAGCCGAAGCGGCGGCGCTCGATTCGATCTTCGACGAGGTCCTGGCCCAGAGCGCCGACATCGCGACCTTCTCCCAGACCTTGCTGCGCAAGCTGTTGTTCAATCCCGGTTCGGACGAGGCACGGCTGTTGCTTGCGCCGCACGCTGGACTGCAGGCACAGGCGCAGTTCATTGCCAGCGCGCTGGCGATCCGCAAGATCCGCGCCCGCGTAGTCCACGGTCTGCTGCTGGGCGATTCGACTGCCTATGCCGAACCCCTGCCCTTGCTGCAGGTGCACAACGAGCAGCACTGGATCACGCTGGATCTGCGCGATGGCTCCGAAGGCCTCCCGGAAAACTATTTCCTCTGGAGCCGCAGCGATCGCCCGTTGCTCAACGTCGAAAGTGACGATCGCCCCAGTCTGAGCTTTTCGGTCCAGTACAACCTGGCCGATGCCATGGTCATGGCCAAGCGGCGATCCGAGGTGCGCAATCGTGAGCTGATCGAGTATTCGCTGCTCGGTCTGCCACTGGACGCCCAGGCCACCTACAGAGTTCTGCTGATGGTGCCGATCGGTGCCTTCATCATGCTGCTGCTGCGCAACGTCATCGGCATCAAGACCTTCGGCACCTTCATGCCGGTGCTGATCGCACTGGCCTTTCGCGAAACTCAGCTGGTAGGAGGGATCGCGCTGTTCACCGTGGTCGTGGGCATGGGCCTGCTGGTGCGCTTCTATCTGGAGCGGCTGCGCTTGCTGCTGGTACCGCGGCTGACCGCGGTGCTGATCCTGGTGGTCATGCTGATGGCCCTGGTCAGTATCGTCAGCAACCGGATGGAGATCCAGGTCGGCCTGTCGGTGGCCCTGTTCCCGATGGTCATCATGGCCATGACGATCGAGCGGATGTCGATCACCTGGGACGAACGCGGACCGGCCACCGCGATGAAGGAGGGCATAGGTTCGTTGTTGACGGCGTGCCTTGCCTATCTGGTCATGACCTGGAAGCAGCTCGAGTTCCTGATCTATGTCTATCCTGAACTGTTGCTGGTTCTGCTCGGCGCCACCTTGCTGATTGGCCGCTACTCCGGCTACAGGCTGACCGAATTGCTGCGCTTCCGCGCGCTGGCAAACGATACGAGTCGGCAATGATGCTCAATCCCTTCCGCATCGCGCGCGAGCTGCGCCGCATCGGTCTGGTCGGCATCAACCAGCGCAATGCCGACTACGTGCTGCGCTACAACCAGCGCAAGTACTACCCGCGCGTGGACAACAAATTGCTGACCAAGCAGCTGGCGATCGACCATGGCCTGCCGGTGCCCGAACTGTATGCAGTGGTCAGCGAGGAGCACGAGATCGAAGAGGTCCATGCCAAGCTGCAAGGGCGCGAGACTTTTGTCGCCAAACCGGCGCACGGATCCGGTGGCGACGGCATCGTCGTCATCATCGGCCGTCGCGGCAGCAAGTACCGCCGCTCCAGCGGCAGCTTGATGACTGCCGACGACTTCAACCACCACCTGTCCAATGCCCTGTCCGGGCTGTTCAGTCTCGGCGGTCAGCCAGATCAGGTATTGATTGAGTACTGCGTTCAGTTCGATCCGATCTTTGACCACGTCAGCTATCGCGGCGTGCCGGACGTGCGCATCATCGTCTTCCAGGGCTATCCAGTCATGGCGATGATCCGGCTGCCGACACGCCAATCCGACGGCAAGGCCAACCTGCACCAGGGCGCGATCGGCGTGGGTATCGACATCCCCACCGGTCGGACCTGTCGCGGCGTCTGGGGCAACGAGCCGGTCTCCGAGCACCCGGACACCGAGCACTCGATCATCGGCATGGACATCCCGCACTGGGATGATTTGCTGTTGATCGCGGCGAAAGCCTCGGCGATGTGCGGCCTGGGCTACGTCGGCGTCGACATCGTGCTCGACAAGACCCTCGGCCCGATGATCCTGGAGCTGAACGCCCGTCCCGGCCTTGCGATACAGATCGCCAATGGAAACGGGCTGCAGCACAGACTCGAAGCGATCGAGGCACTCCCCACGTTGGCGCTGGAGCCGGAGGAGCGGGCGGCCTACGCGAAGGAACATTTCGCGACCACCTGAACGGATCGCAAAGTTAATGATGCGCAGGGGCCGCCGCCGCTTATCGGCAGGGCTGCTGCGGTCGTATGCTTCGCTCGCCCGATCGCGGGTACTCAGGGACTCACGCGTCATGTCGATGCACCTTCGTTCCAGCAGCCTTTTCGCGCTTTCCAGCCTTGCCCTGCTCAGTTTCAGCACGCCGGCACCGGCACAGGATCTGGTGTTCAACCTCAGCAACGAGTCCAGCTACGATGTGATCGAGTTCTACGCATCCCCGGTGGATGTCTCCGACTGGGAAGAGGACATCCTTGGCCAAGACATCCTCGAGTCAGGCTACTCCATCCAGATCACGATTGCCGATGCCCGTAGCCAGTGCGAGTACGACTTGCGCTTCGTCTTCGATGATGGCGATGTGGTCGACCGCGGCGCCGTGGATCTGTGCAGCACGCGCGAGTACACACTGTCCGATTGATCGGTGGAAGACCGAAACTCGGCAGTGGGCGAGCGGTTCATCGGACCCCATGCGCTCCGCCACGGGTTGTCGGACCGAAGGAGTGCCGGACCAAAAGCGCCGGCCGCCTCGCGCAATGGGGATCGGGGCGGAAATCCGAGTGTGCGGGCGCGAGGAACCGGCGGTCCTCGCGCTTGGTCACATTCGCTCCGCGCCGAGCACGACCATGCTCGGTCCTCCTCTGCTGCCCGCTGTCATTCGACGGCGCATCCCCGCAAGCTCGGGCTTGTTGAACCCGAGACAAGATCGCGGTTACGCGCGATCTATCCCTGTTCGTTCGTTTGTGACGG
>DAIMJK010000232.1:0-6205 GCA_036722245.1 Lysobacterales bacterium | reverse complement strand
GGCAAGAAGGTAGAGGAGCTGATCGCGCGGTTGGCACAGAAGGCACGCGCCGCCGGTATCCATCTGATCCTTGCCACGCAACGGCCATCAGTGGATGTCATCACCGGTCTGATCAAGGCCAATATCCCGACCCGGATGGCCTTCCAGGTGTCGAGCAAGATCGACTCGCGCACGATCCTCGACCAGTCCGGCGCCGAGACTCTGCTCGGCCATGGCGACATGCTCTACCTGCCGCCGGGCACGGCCACGCCCGAGCGCGTCCACGGCGCTTTTGTGGACGACCACGAGGTGCACAAGGTGGTCGAGTACCTGAAGCAGCATCACGGCAAGCCGACCTATATCGATGGCGTGCTCGACGACACTCAGGATCTGGGCGACGGCCGGATCATCGGCGACAGCGGCCTGCCCGAAGCCGGCCCTGGCACCAGCGAGGACGGCCTGTACGACCAGGCCGTGGCGATCGTCACCGAGACCCGCAGGGCATCGATCTCCGGCGTCCAGCGCCGACTCAAGATCGGCTACAACCGCGCCGCCCGCCTGATCGAGGAAATGGAAGCCCAGGGCGTAGTCAGTGCGCCCTCCCACAACGGCAACCGGGAAGTCCTCGCACCGCCACCGCCGCGGGACTAGCTGGTCAGACCCGTCACATTCAGACAAGCGCCGGACACAACCAAAAGCAAGAGCTGGATTACCACAAAGGACACAAAGGACACGAAGGAAAGCTGAAGAGCCTAAAGCTCAAGAGCCATTTGCTCCGGACGAGAGGCAAAAGATACCAAGGAAAGCGCCAAGCCAGTACATTTGTGAGCCGGGAGAGCAGATCAACTGACGGTGTGGGAAGCATCCATTACGTCCGCTTGCTTTTGCTCTTCCTTTGTGTCCTTTGTGGTCAATTGCTTTTCGGTCTCCTGGCCAACAAGACGCAGGGCCAACTCAGTCCGCGTCGCGCACGCTCACGGTCAACAGCTGCCCACCCGCGACGCCCTTCAGGACGGTCTGGCCGCCTTCGGGCCACTCGACGCGGACTTCATCAACGGTGCTTGCCTTGCCCAGGCCGAAGGTCAGGATGGGTTCGACCGAGGACAGATAGGAGCGGCCAGGCATCTGCAGCCGGCGCTGGGTCGTGGCGCCGATGCGTACAGTGACCAGTGCGCCGATGGCATCGCGGTTGCCCTGGGTGCCCTCGAGGGCGATGCGCAGCCAGTTGTTGCCGGTGTTCTGGTCGTTGCGCAGGATCAGTGCGGGCCGGCCGATCTGGGTGATGACCAGATCCAGATCGCCGTCGCCGTCCAGATCGCCGTAGGCGGCGCCGCGGCCGACTACCGGCAAGGCCAGATCACCGAGGGACTTGGCCGCGACCGGTTGCAACGGTCGGCTGCATTCGGCGCCGCAGTTCCAGAACAGTTGCGAGGGCTGTTCATAGTGCTGGCTGGGCTGGACCGCATTGATCTCGTCCTCGATGTGGCCGTTGGTCTGGAACAGATCGAGCAGGCCGTCCAGGTCGTAGTCGAAGAAGAACAGGCCAAAACTCAGCGCCTGGCGGCTGTCCGGTCCGATGCCCGAAACGATGCTCTCGTCGGTGTAGAGCCCGCTGCCCGATTGGGCGACGTAGAAGGAGGTCATCTCGTTGGCGAAGTTGCCGACCGCGACCGCCTGATCGGCGTTGTTGGCGTACCAGGCGGCGTCCAGCCCCATCGCGCCGGTGGCTGCACCGGAGTTGTCGTAGGCGAGGCCAGAGATCGACCCGATCTCTTCGAAGCGACCGTTGCCGAGGTTGCGGAACAGGAAGTTCTGCACCGTGTCGTTGGCGACCATGATGTCGAGCCAGCCGTCGCCATCGACGTCCAGGACGGTTGCCGCCAGGCCCTTGCCCATCGGCAGGCCGGTGGCTGGATTGTTGATCTGGATGCCGGCCTCGGCCGAGACATCCTCGAAACGGCCGCCGCCGAGATTGCGGTAGAGCCTGGAATGGGTGCCGGCGTAGTTCATCGGCGGGCCGTAGGCGCGGCCGATGCCGGTCAGGCGGTAGTCGATTTCCGCATCGATCTCGCGCGACCACTGGACGTAGTCGAGCACGAACAGGTCGACCTTGCCGTCTCGGTCATAGTCGAAGAACAGCGCGCCGCTGCTCCACGCCTGCGGGTCGCCGGCCACGCCAGCTGCGGCGGTGATGTCCTCGAAGCGGCCATCGCCGAGATTGCGAAACAGACGGTTGGCGCCGACCGCGGTCAGAAAGACGTCGCGCAGCCCGTCACCATCGACATCGGCGATCGCCACGCCCATGCCGTACAGGGGTACATCCAGTCCCGAGCCTTTGGTCACGTCGACAAAGCGTCCCTGACCTTCATTGCGGTACAGCGCGGCGGTTGGGGCCGGTTGGCTCTGCTCCCGCCAGGGCCAGTCGGAGCCGTTGACGAACAGCAGGTCCTGCAGGCCGTCGTTGTCGAAATCGAAGATCGCCACGCCCCCGCCCATGGTCTCGGGCAGCAGGCGCTCGCCGTAGGCGCCGCTGTGGTGGCGGAAAGCGATGCCCCATTCGCGGCCGACGTCGGTGAAGCTCACCTGTGGCGGCGAGCGCTGTGCCTGTTGCGCGGCCTGCGGTGCCCGCAGCGGGGCTTCCTGCACCGTGCTTGCGGTCGGCGTGCTCTGGCTGGCCCACCAGACCACGACGCCTATCAGCAGCAGGGCGATCAGCACCCACAGCGAATAGCGCAGCGCACGGCCGATGGCGCGATCGTCGGCGGCGACTTCCGGCTGGTCTTCAGAAGCGTCGTCGAAGCGATCATCCTCGGGCGGGGCAGGGTGCTTGGGATCCCGCGTGTTCATCGCTCGCCTCCGGCCAGATCGGCGGCGGGCAGCGCCGGCACCAATTCATAAGCGCCAGCGCGCTGCAGGTCGTAGACCACAACCGCGTCCGCGGCGTGATCGGCGGCCGGATTGGCGCGCCGCGCCGCAGCAATGGCGCGATCGCGGGCATTGTCGTCGACCTTGTACTTGGCGTGCAGCGCCTGGTGCTCGGCCGCTGCCTCGGCGTTGCCCTTGAGTGCCAGTGCCTGCGCCAGCAGGAAGTGCGCGCGATCAAACTCGGAGTCGATCTGCAGCGCCTGCCGCAAGCGCTCGATGGCCTGATCCAGCAAGGCGTTGCGGGCTTGCGCGTTCTGCTCACCACGCTCGAGCTTGGCCCTTTCAATCTGGGTCTGCGCCAGTTGCGCCAGCAGCGTGTAGTCCTGGCTGAAATCGAAGCCGCGATCGCGCGCATCCTGCCACTCGGTCGCGATGACCCGCTCGAAGCCGGCGATCGCCTCGTCCAGAAAGCCGTTCTGCAAGTCGACCATGGCACTGAAGAAGGTCACCGACCACGGATGCGCCGGCGGAGTGCTGGCAGCGGCGCGACCGAGTGCCTCGCGCGCCTCATCCAGCCGGCCTTCGCGCAGATACACCCGCGCCACATTCAGCGCACCGTCCGCCTGACCGAGTGCCTCGACCGCCTTGTAGGCCACTTCGGCCTGGCGCAACTCGCCGGCACCGCCCTTGCGGAACAGACCAATGCCGTAGTCGTTCCAGCGCTGCCACTGCGGTATGTCCGGCGTCGTGTTGGCCACAGGCTGGCCGGCTTGCAACGGCAACTGGATCACATCGCTCCCCACGGTTGTGATCGGCAGGTCGTTGTAGCGGAAGGCTTCAGCCTGGAAATGACGCATGAAGGTGGTGTCGAACTTGCGGTACTGCAGTTTGACTTCGATCTCGATCGGACCTTCCGCGTCGGCCGGGATCTCGAAGGCAAAGTGGACCGTGTCGGCGCCGCCGGGTGGAATCTGATTGTTGTAAAGCGGCACGAAGATGTCTTCCGGGTTGCGCCGGTCGATGCGGTTGCCGTAGCGATCGAGCATGTAGACATTGATGAAGTGCGACCACGGATCGACGCTGCCGTCGCGCGGATCGATGCCACCGCTGCGACCGATCACCCGGCCACCGCTACGGATCGTCGCGTCCAGCCAGACCTCGTTCGAGTCGGCCGTGCCCTGGGTGAAGGGGTGACCGAGGCGCAGCGTGCGCACCACTGTCTCGAGCAAATAGCGCTGGCCGGCCTCGAGCACCGGCACCTCCGGTCGCAGCGGTGCGATCAGCTCGCCCTCGATGCTGCCGCCGCGCTTGAGACCGAACAGATCCACCCGCACGCTGCCTTCGAGGAAGCGGCGGTGCTCGTCGTTGACCCATTCAGGCATGTCGAGCAGATGCGGGATGGCAGTGTTGGCGCTGGGGAAATGGTGGTTGTGCAGCTTGCGCACGCCGCTGTCGTCGAAGTGCTGCGCGCCGAAATCTTCCGACGGCAACAGTTCCATGTGGCAGCCGCTGCAGTTGTCCTGCGCCTTCGGCGGATAGTAGAAGGCGTTGATGCCGTGGCCGGACACGCCCGAGAGCAGATAGGTGTCGTAGTGGTTCTGCCCACGTAGCCACTTGTAGCCGTTGAACTCCTGCGCCAGATGGACCTTGTGGCAGGTGGAGCAGAACTCGGCGGTCTTGTGCAGCGGCTTGAGGAAGCTGCGCTTGTGGAACTCCGGCTTGGCCTTGACCAGCAGCCGGTTGGTCCAGCCCAGCAGCGGGTTGTCGGAAAACGCGAAGGGATAGTGCAGCGGTTCCTCGATCGTGTAGTCGGCGTTCCCGCGCGTGCTGTTGACGTGGGTGATCGCATGGCAGCCGGTGCAGGTGATGCCGGCCTGGGCGGTCGGGTGATTGACGTCGTCGAAGTCCGGATCGTCGAAGGCCCCGCTGAAGAAGGGCACCAGATCGTGGCAGCCGGCGCAGAAGCGGGCGGCCTGGACGTTGCCGTCGCGCTCCATCGAGAATTCGCGCGTCTTGCGCACTGAGAACAGATAGGCCGGATTGTTGAACGAGGCGAAGCGATGCACGCTTTGCGACCACTGCGCGTGCGCATCGCCATGACACTCGGCGCAGTAGCCGTCCATCATCATCGTCTGCGCCGGGATGAAGTCGCCGGTGGCGGTGCGCGCCAGCGAGGGGAAGAAGTACTGCTCGCCGCTGGCCGGCCCCTCGATATTCCACTGGCGCGGATCCTGCGCCTGCACGATCAACATGACGATGGCGAAGGCACCGGCGACCGCCCCGATCATGCCGCCAACCCGCCAGCGGATGCGTGGCCCGGCGAGGCGGTGCAGGATGAACAGCCAGGCGATCGCGAACGGCGTGATCACGTGCGCCCAGTAGGCGATGTTGCGCGCATCCGGGTCGCGCAGCTCAAGCAGCGGCAGGCCGCGGGTCAGGGTCAGGCCGCTGATCAGCAGCACGATCGCGACCGCGAACAGCGCATAGCCGACCATCACCGCGCGCCGGTTGGGGCGGTTGTGCGAGTTCTTGATGTGAATCGCGCCATAGACGATCAGCGGCACGATGATCAGCAGCCCGAGCACCAGATGGCCGAGGAACATCAGCTGATAGAAGTAGTTCTGGTAGGTCTGCCCGCTCCACCATTCGGCCAGGGTGACGATGCCCAGATAGATCGAATTGACCGCCAGTACGGCGAACAGACCGAGCACGAACAGCAGCAGCTTGCGCAGGCGCGGACCGACCGCGGGCACATAGCGACGGCGCGGTCGGGCGGGTGCGGCGGGGCTCGAGGTTTCAGCGTTGGACATCAGGATGGGCCATCTTCGTACATGACTGCCTAGTCTGCCGCAGAGCCACGGGCGCGGTGTGCGTCATTACGAAGCTTTTGCAAGTGCGAGAGCCAATCTGAGTCAAAGCGGGACCTGCCTCCATGGCGTCATCCATGACCAGACTCGATTCCGTTCTTGTCCTTGCTCGGACCCTGGGCCCTCGCCCCATGACTTCCGGCAGGCTTCTTGCGTGTACTGGTGTATTACACTGATAACACACCAACACGGAGTCGGGGTCCACCATGCGAAGCGTCATGCTCAATCGTCTGCATTCACGCCTGAATCTGATCGCAGAGCTGCGCCGCGGTCTGCTCGGACTCGCCGTGACGCTGCTGCTGGCCGCTTCCAGTTTGCTCTACGCGCAGGATGACGAGGCACAGCCGCCACCGCCGCCGCGCGATGTCGCCGAGTTGCAGTCCCGCCTGCAGGCGGAGATGGTCGAGCGCCAGATTCCGGCCATCGGCGTGGCGCTGATCCGGGCCGGGCAACTGGAGTGGGTCGGCGGGTTGGGAGTGGCCGATCAGATCTCC
>DAIMJK010000231.1:3643-6210 GCA_036722245.1 Lysobacterales bacterium | reverse complement strand
GGCGACAAGCTGCCGGTCGATTTCACCAATCGCTTCATCTATTACGTCGGCCCGGTCGATCCGGTGCGCGACGAGGTGGTCGGTCCGGCCGGCCCGACCACGGCGACCCGGATGGACAAGTTCACCCGCCAGATGTTGGAGCAGACCGGCCTGCTCGGCATGGTCGGCAAGGCCGAGCGCGGCCCGGCGGCGATCGAGGCGATCCGCGACAACCAGGCGGTGTACCTGATCGCGGTCGGCGGCTCGGCCTATCTGGTCTCCAAGGCCATCCGCGCTTCCCGTGTGGTCGCCTTCCCCGAACTCGGCATGGAAGCGGTGTATGAGTTCGAAGTCCGCGATATGCCGGTCACTGTCGCCGTCGATTCCCGTGGCACCTCAGTGCACGAACAGGCACCGAAGATCTGGCAGGCGAAGATCGGCAAGATTCCGGTGGTGGTGGCTTGATGATGCTGCTTTCGGTTGCGGGAGTGCGGCGTACTGTTGCTCTGGTCGCTCCGGGGGAGCTTAAAGGGCACAGGGCCCAGGGCACAGGGCCCAGTGAAAGCGCGCTTCGTCATTCCCGCGTCGGGATCACAGTGTCGGCTCGCCAGTGCCGCTGCGAAGTCGGCGCTGCAAGGACCGGCTTACCCGTTGGGGCGTCAGTCCATCAGTCTCGCGACGCTGTTGCTCCTGACTGGGCCCTGGGCCCTGAGCCCTGGGCCGTGGAACGCCCTTCGAGCCTCAATCTGCAAGAGTCCCTTGAGCCATGACCGCGCCGTACTACGCGGCGGCTTGCCAGACCAGCTTCGACAGCCCGACCGATCGCAGTGCCATCGGTGATCGGGTGCGGCGGATGTGCGACATCGCCGAGCAGACGATCAGCGGCTATGAGCCCTTCTTCGACGTCCGGCTGCTCGCCTTTCCCGAGTTTGCGCACACGCCGCCGATTTACGACAGCGTCCGGCTGTTGCGCGAGAAGCTGGCGGTCGAGCTGCCGAACGAGCACACCGATGCCTACGCGCGGTTGTGCGCGAAGTATGGCTGTTTCATTCAGACTGGCACCTTCCTGGAGATCGATCCGGTCTGGCCCGATGTGGTCTTCAACACGACCCTGCTGATCGGGCCAAGTGGGGTGCTCGGCAAGTACCGCAAGCTCAATCCATGGATTCCATGGGAGTTGCATGCCAGCCCGCACGACCTCGCTGGCTATGACCAGCCGATGCTGCCGGTGATCGATACCGAGATCGGCCGCATCGGGGTGGCGATCTGCTATGACTGGCTGTTCCCGGAGACGATCCGCCAGCTCGCCTTCAACGGCGCCGAGGTGCTGGTGCGGGTGTCGGCCTACATGGACCCGTGGGGTGCCACCGCGCCAATGGACTGGTGGACGGTGATCAACCGTGCCCGCGCGATCGAGAACACGGCCTATGTTGTTGCCGCCAACCAGGGCGCGACGCTGGCTGGTTACGCCCCCTTCAGCTGGCCCGGCGGCTCGATGGTGGTGGACTTTGATGGCCGCATCCTTGCCCAGGCCGATCCCGGGCCGGGCGAGAAAGTGGTCGTCGCACCGATCCACATCGACGCCCTGCGCACCGAACGTGCACGCCGGCTGGGTCACGATATGCGCGCCCATCTGCGCAGCGAGGCGCATCCGTATCTGCAGCAGTCGCGGCTGGCAGCGGGTAGGCATCCGCTGGAGCGAGAGGGCATCGAGGCGCGGATCAGGGCGGCGAAGAGTGGACTGGAAGGCAGCTGAGGACTTGAGGCGCAAGGATTGAAAGGGCCCGGCCAGGACCGGTTGCGGAGAGGAGGTGTCCGTTGTCTGATGATCTGGAGCAAGTGTGGGAGTACCGCGAGGAAGTCCTCTACCCGAGACTCTTCGGCAACGCTTCGCGCGGAATCTTCGTCCTTGAGCATACGGATTTCGCGGTACTGGGGCGCTCCGACTGCGATCCGCGCTGGCTGTTCATGGGCGTGTTCGAGTACGCGCCAACTGAAGCTCGAAGCTCCTGGGTCTATGTCACCTCCGGCGGCTCCACGCCATGGGAAGAAACGCAAGAAGAGCCTGGACCAGACGATTACTCCTGGCTGGGTTTCGAATTGATCATGGAGACCGCGACACAGGCAGACTGGGCTATTCGCATGCTCAAGCGCCTGTTCGCCTTTCAGGTGCTGTCCCTGCATGGACACTACGGTGACCGCCCGGGTCTACGGTATGGTGGTGTGTTTCCGCTACGCGGCCCGATAGACCAGGACTGCTCCACGCTGGACCACGTGATTCTCACCGAGCCACGCTGCTGCGACGTCACGCAACGCCTCTCATCCGGCAACTTCGAGTTCATGCAGATCGTTGGGCTCGGGCCTGCTGAGGCAGAGCATGCCCGTCGATGCGGTCCCGAGGAGCTTTTCCAAGCACTTGAAGATCAAGGTTCGGGTCTGGTGATCGATCCCGCACGTGCACAGATCGATGTCTGACAGATCGAGCAATTCGCAGAGTGCGCGTGCGCGTCGGCGAGGGCCACACCAGGCCGTTGCGGAACCCCGGGTTGCACTCGGGGTTGCAAGTGCCCGAGTGCAACTCGGGGTTC
>DAIMJK010000231.1:0-3543 GCA_036722245.1 Lysobacterales bacterium | reverse complement strand
CAAGTGCCCGAGTACAACTCGGGGTTCCAAGTGCCCGAGTACAACTCGGGGTTCCAAGTGCCCGAGTACAACTCGGGGTTCCGTCAGAGCGGCCGCGCTGGACGCGACTGCTGAGCCCTGGGCGCTGGGCCCTGGGCCCTCTCCTCGCCGGCGCGCTCAGCGCGTGCAGCCCCGCACCTGACGCGCACGCCGAACTCGACGCCGACACCATCGCCCTGAACAACCGCGGCGTCGGACTGATGGGGCGCTTCGACTACGACGCCGCCAAGGGCGTATTCGATCAGCTCGTGGAACGTCACCCGGAGTCCTTCGAGTTTCGTCTCAACCAGACCATCGCGCAGAAGAATCGGCAGGGTGACGGCGACGAGCTGGCGGCGCTGGCCGGTTTCCAGGCGCTGCTGGACGAGGCGCGGGAGGATCTGCGGGCGCGCTATTGCACCGGTCTGCTGCAGTACCGGGCCGGCAGCATGGACGCCGCGCTGACCAATCTGCGCTTCGTCCACGAAGCCGACCCGAATGATCCGCACGCCGCCTACTTTTACGGTCAGGCGCTGCAGAAGGCAGAGAACGAAGACCAGGCCCGTGCTGCCTACGGCCGCGCGCTGGCGGCCGATCCTTATCTGCGCAGTGCCTACTACGCGCTGGCGCTGATCGAAAGGCGCAGCGGCGATCTGGCCGCGGCGCAGGCGGCGCTGGCCGACTACCAGCGCCTCGGCGACAACCCGCGCGCGCAGCTGGCCGAGTTCAAGTACACCCGCATGGGTCGGCACTGCGAGGCGGTGCTGGTCGGTCAGCCGGAACCGGTGGCGAAACCAGAGGGCGCCGTGTTCGAGGCGCCCGTGGCGCTGGACCTGCAGTTGCATCTGGCGCAAGACAGCCGACCGGTCATCAACGTGGTCGATCTCGATGGCGATGGGCTGCTCGATCTGTACATCAACGGAGCGGGAGCTGAACCCAGTGCGCCCGGCGCAGTGCTGCTCGGCCAGATCGATGGCAGTTTCGCCAATGTCGACCATCCGCTGGCCCAGGTCGATGCCGTCAACGCGGCGGCCTTTGGCGATTTCGACAACGACGGCCTGGTCGATGCCTATCTCGCCCGGCGCGGTCCAAACCAGCTCTGGCGCCAGACCCTGGCCGGCCAATGGCAGGAGATTGCCGCAAGCAGTGGCGCCGATGCAGGCGGCAGCGACACGATCGACGCGCTCTGGCTGGATGCCGATCACGATGGCGATCTGGACCTGTGGCTGCTCAATCGCGATGCGCCGTTGGAGCTGTTGAACAACAATCTCGACGGCAGCTTCCGCCCGCTTGCTGCCGACTACGGCCTGGCCGATCCGGCCAGCGCCGGCGAGGGTCGACTGCTGCCGCTGGACCTGGACAACGACCGCGACCTGGACCTGATCGTGCAGCGCAGCGGCGCACCCCAGATCGGTTTCCGCAATGATCGCGGCTGGCAGTACACGCCGGTCACCGGGCTGGATGGTTTGTTGCAATTGCCGTTACTGAGCGCCATCGCGGCCGAACGCGACGGCGATGGCCGGGTCGCGATCTACGGCCTCGGGCTCAATGGCCAACTGCAGCGCTGGCAAGCACAAGCCGATGGCGTCTGGCACGGTAGCAGCTTCGGCGAGCTCGGGGTCGAGCCGCCATTGCGACTGGAGTGGCTGGATTTCAATGGCGATGGCCAGCAGGAGTTGCTGCATGCGACGGCGACCCATCTGCGAGTCTTTGCTGGCGGAGACGAAAGGATCGGCGCACTGCTGTACGAACATCGCAACGAATTCGCGCCATGGGTCGCGCTGGCGCGGTACAGCCTCGATGACGGCCGCGGCCCACGTCTGCTCGCGCTGGATGCGCAGGGCGCTCTTGCGCAGTTCGCACCCGGAGCGGGGCGCTACCCCTTTCTGCGCCTGCGGCTCAGCGGCGCGCAGGATGCTGGTGAGGGCATGCGTTCGAATCGTTCCGGCATCGGCACCCGGCTGAACCTACGCTTCGCCAGCCACTGGACCGGCCTGGCGATGCTGCGTGGTGACAACACGCCTGGCCACGGCTTGCAGCCGCTGACCATTGGTCTGGCCGGTGCCCCGAAGCTGGATTTCCTTCGCCTGTTATGGACCGACGGCGTGTCGCAGAGCGAGCTGGATCTGGCCGTCGGACAGACCCACCAGATCAGCGAGACCCAGCGCCAACTGTCCAGCTGCCCGGTGCTGTTCGCCTGGGACGGCGAGCGCCACCGCTTCGTCAGCGACGTGCTCGGTGTGGCCGGCATAGGCTTCTTGATTGAACCTGATCGCTATGCCGAGCCGCGGCCGTGGGAGAACTTCCTGCTGCCGGCCGGATTGCCAGTGGCGCGAGACGGCCAGTTCGAGTTCAAGCTGGGCGAGCCGATGGAGGAAATCGCATACATCGATCGCATCGGCATGGTCGCCTATGACCTGCCGCCCGGCTGGCAGATGACGCTGGACGAGCGCATGGGCACCGCGGCGCCGCTTCCGACTGGCGAGCCGATCTACTGGCGTGAGCAGACCGAACTGGCGCGGGCATCGATGAATGGTCTGGATGTCAGCGCAGCACTCGCGCAGGCCGATCTGCAGGCTGTACCGCCGGGCGCTGTTGATTCACGCTTTCTTGGTCGGCTGGCCGAGCCCTTCGAACTGGTGCTGGAGTTCAAGCGACCGCTGGACGCAGGTCCGGGCGCGCCGGTCCTGGTCGCCGACGGCTGGGTCGAGTATCCCTACTCGCAGACCGTTTTCGCTGCCTGGCAGGCCAAGGCCAGCTACCAGCCACCGAGCCTGTGGGCGCGCGCTTCCGACGGCCAATGGCAACTGCTGGCCGAGCACTTCGGCTATCCGGCCGGGATGCCGCGGCAGATGGCCTTGCCGCTGCCCGCGCTGCCGCCGGGCACGACTGCGCTCAAGCTCAGTGGCAATCTGGAAATCTACTGGGATCGCGTTTTCATCGCCCACGCCGAAGCACTGGTCGTGCCCGCGCAGGAGCTGCCTTTGAGCACGGCGATCGTCGCCGAATCCGGTTTTGCGCTACGCAGCAACGGCCCCCAGAAGCAGCCGCACTACGACTACGAGCAGCGCACGCCGCTGTGGGACACACGCCACCTGGACGGCTGGTACACGGAGTTGGGCGAGGCGACCGAACTCGTCAGCAGCAGCGATGGCGCGCTGGCGATCTACGGACCGGGCGAGGAACTGCAACTGTACTTCCGGGACACCGCACCAGCGATCGCGGCCGGCTGGCAGCGGCGCTACGTGCTGCAGTTCGAGGGCTGGGCCAAGGACATGGACCTGTATACCGGCAGCGGCGGCACGGTCGAGCCGTTGCCCGGAACGGATCGGCGCGACGCGCAAGCCGAGGCACTGCATCGACGCTACAACACGCGCTGGCGCGGCGGCTACTGAGGCTATGGTCGCGACGTCGAAGCAGCGCCGGATCGCCGTCTTCAGCTCCTCGCGGGCCGACTACGGCCATCTGTACTGGGTCCTGAAGGCATTGCAGGCCGATCCGGCGATCGACCTGCGCATTCTCGTC
>DAIMJK010000230.1:0-6211 GCA_036722245.1 Lysobacterales bacterium | reverse complement strand
CGGATGTTTCATGAACGTGCGTAGCGAGGCCGCCAAGGGCGCGTCGTGGCGCGGTTCGCGGACTGTTTGGCGGTGAAGGCGTAGTTTGCTCTACGTTGAGCCGACAAACGGGAGCAAACCGCGCCACGACGTGATGATTGGCGGCCGCAGTAGCAGGTTCATGAAATGTCCGGGCTAGCTGGAACTGGAACTGGCCGCTGGAACTGCCCTTTCCAAGTGCCTGTTCACCATCGCCACCAGCGCCTCCTCGGCCAGGAAGACTTCGCCGACCCGCTCTTCGCGCAGCACGCTGGCTTCCTCTTCGTTGCGCGCGCGAACCAGTACGTCGATGTCGGGCTTGAGCATGCGCGCCACTTCTACCATGCGGCGTGACTTGAACACGTCCGGGGTGGTGATCAGCAGCACATCGGCGCGGGCGACGTGGGCCTGGATCAGCACGGCCGGATCGGAAGCGTCGCCGGAGACGGCCGGGATGTTTCGCTCACGCAGGTTTTCGACAATTTCGCGGTTTTCCTCGGCCACCACAAAGTGGATGCCCTGGCCGCTGAGCGACTCGCCCAGACGTCGACCCATGCTGCCATAGCCGACCAGCAGCACATGGCCAGACAGCCTGGCCTGGTCCACCGTCATCGGCAGCACCGCCAGCGGGTCGTCGCGCAACTCCATTGCCCGGGCCAACCGCGAGCGCTTGCGGATCCAGACCTGGAAGGGCTCGACCGCGGCGAACAGCAGCGGGTTGAGCGCAATCGACAGCATTGCGCCGGCCAGGATCAGATTCTGCCCCTCGACCGGCAGCAGCCCCAGACTCACCCCCAGTCCGGCCAGGATGAACGAGAATTCGCCAATCTGGGCCAGGCTGGCCGATACCGTGAGCGCGCTGTTGAGCGGGTAGCGCAGGGCCAGGACCAGCGCGAAGGCCGCCAGCGTCTTGCCGAGCATGATGATGGCGACCACCGCCAGCACGCGCAGCGGCTGATCGATCAGGACCATCGGATCGAACAGCATCCCGACCGAGACGAAGAACAGCACCGCGAAGGCATCGCGCAAGGGCAGTGATTCGTCCGCAGCGCGATGGCTCAGCGCCGACTCGCGCATGATCATGCCGGCGAAGAAGGCACCGAGGGCGAAGGACACGCCGAACAGCGCCGCCGAGCCATAGGCGATGCCGACCGCGGCGGCGACCACGCACAGTGTGAACAGCTCGCGTGAGCCGGTCCGGGCCACCTGCCACAGCAGCCACGGAAACAACCGCTTGCCGACGATCAGCATCAGCGCAATGAAGACGCTGACTTCGATCAGGGTCCGGCCCAGGGTGGTCCACAGATCGTCACCGCCCCGGCCGGGGGTGCCCCCCAGCCAGCCCGACAGCGCCGGCAGCATGACCAGCACCAGCACCATTGCAAGGTCCTCGACGATCAACCAGCCAACCGCGATGCGGCCGTTGATGGTGTCCAGCTGGCCGCGTACCTCCAGTGCACGCAGCAGCACGACGGTGCTGGCCACCGACAGACACAGGCCAAAGACCACTCCGGCGCCGAAGCTCCAGCCCCACCAGTGCGCCAGGCCGAAGCCGAGCAGGGTGGCCACGCTCATCTGCAGTATCGCGCCGGGAATGGCGATCTTGCGTACCGACAGCAGATCCTTCATCGAAAAATGCAGACCGACGCCGAACATCAGCAGCATCACGCCGATCTCGGCCAGTTGCATCGACAACGCCATGTCGGCGACGAAACCAGGCGTCGCCGGACCGAGGATGATGCCGGCCGCCAGATAGCCCACCAGCGCCGGCAGTCGCAGCCGCACCGCGATGAAGCCGAGGATCAGCGCCAGTCCCAAAGCTGCGGCGATCGTGGTGATCAGCGGTACGTTGTGCGGCATGTGCTGTCCAATGGCGGGTGATCCGGTGAGATCCGGGCGGGGATGGGAAAAGCCAGCGCCGGACCCTACACTTGCAGTTGTAGCAGCATGCGCAGGAGCGTTCCATGGGGCTGGACCTGGTCACCCGCGGTCATGATGTTCCGTCCGACATCAACGCCATCATCGAGATTCCGCTCAATGGTGAAGCGGTCAAGTACGAGGTGGACAAGGATACCGGCGCGATTTTCGTCGATCGGGTGCTCAACACTGCAATGCGCTATCCGACCAATTACGGCTACATGCCCAACACGCTATGCGGCGACGGCGATCCGGTCGATCTGCTGGTGGTGATGCCGGTGCCGCTGATCCCAGGTTCGGTCGTGCGCTGTCGGCCGGTCGGCGTGCTGAAGATGACCGACGAGGCCGGTTCGGACGCCAAGATCATCGCCGTGCCAATCAACAAGGTCAGCCTGTTGTACCGCAATATCGAAAGCGCACGCCAGCTGCCGGACGAGTTGCTCGACCGGATCGCCCACTTCTTTGCCCACTACAAGGATCTGGAGCCCGGCAAATGGGTCAAGATCGATGGCTGGGGCGGTCCGGAAGAGG
This sequence comes from Lysobacterales bacterium, assembly GCA_036722245.1. Taxonomy (GTDB): domain Bacteria; phylum Pseudomonadota; class Gammaproteobacteria; order Xanthomonadales; family SZUA-5; genus JAWLAT01. The sequence continues at coordinate 3,745 of DAIMJK010000230.1, read as the reverse complement.
CCAGACAGGAGATTCTGGAGGCGATCGAACGCTACGACAACGAACCGAACAAGCCAGCGTTTTGAGTGCGAAGCATCCGGGTCAGGGAGAGCCGCCGATGTCCTCCGAAGTCATGCGTCACAGCGCCGCGCCGGATCTGCTCGACCGGATCGAGGAGCTGGAAGTGCGGGTCGCCTTTCAGGAAGACCTGCTCGGTACCCTCAATACCGATGTCGCCGATTTGCACCGCACCGTAGCAACGCTGCGCGAGGAATTGCGCCGCGCCGCCAACCACCTCGAAGGCCTGCGCGGCATGCTCAGCACTGACGCAGGTGAGGAGCCGCCACCGCCGCACTATTGATGGCAGTTCCACAGGTCTGGTGCAGTGGCCAGGTGGTCACCGCCGCGCTTGTGCGCACATGGCGTTCAACCAGGCGCAAGAGCATGACCGCTCTGTGCACTGCCGTGCAACAACTCGCCCGCGCTTGACTACCCCGGCACCCGCGCCAGCAGCGCGGCGCAGGTCAGCATCAGTACGACGATCATCAGGCAGCGCGATTGCAGTCGACTGGGCATGGCAGGTCCTCGTTTGGTCTGCTCCCCAGCTTGCGGTCGGAATCGGACCGCTTGCTGCCGGCTCGGGGCAGTCCGCGGTCGGCTGCGGGCAGAATGAAGACGGGCTGCCGGGCAAACTGCGGGCAACCCGCGGGCGATCGCTGTTGCGCCCTTGCCGCGATGAGGCGGCCTGCCTAAGCTGGCGCGCATCTTGAGCTGAGCAAGGAACTTCATGGCCCGCCAGATCGCCATCATCGAGGACGAACCCGCCATTCGGGCCAATTACAGCGATGCGCTGGGCCGCTATGGCTACGAGGTGCAAAGCTATTCGAATCGACCGGATGCGTCGGCCGCCTTCGCCCTGCGACTGCCCGATCTGGTCCTGATCGACATCGGTCTGGGTGACGAGCCGGAAGGGGGCTTCGAGCTGTGCCGCGAGTTGCGCTCGCGCTCGCAGACGCTGCCGATCATCTTCCTGTCGGCGCGCGATTCGGATTTCGACATCATCTCGGGACTGCGGCTGGGGGCCGATGACTACCTGACCAAGGACATCAGCCTGCAGCATCTGCTGACCCGGATCGTGTCGCTGTTTCGTCGGGTCGAGGCGCTCAGCGCGCCAGCCGGCAAGGAGCAGTTGCTGGAGCAGGGCCATCTGACCCTCGAGGCCGAGCGGATGGCGCTGAGCTGGAAGGGCGAGCAGGTGCCACTGACGGTGACCGAGTTCTGGATCGTTCACGCGCTGGTGCGTTATCCCGGCCACATCAAGAACCGCGACCAGCTGATGAGCGCGGCCCAGGTGGTCGTCGACGAGGCGACCGTGACCTCGCACATCAAGCGCATCCGCAAGAAATTCTGGGCCATCGATCCGGAATTCGACGCGATCGACACGATCCACGGCGTGGGCTATCGATGGAAGGCCTGAGCGGCTGCGATCGGCTCCACGGCGCTTCCTACGGCAAGGCAGCTGGCGTTTCGATGGCACCGGCACGACCATGCCACTGCGCCTGAAACTGCTGCTGATCTTCGCCGTCGCACTGGTCTTTCCAGTCGCCGGCTGGCGTTTCGTGGTGGAGATGGAAGCGACGCTGCGGCAGGGCCAGGAGGAGGCACTGCTGGCCTCGGCGCGAGCGGTGGCGCAGGCCTATGTCACCCTCCAGCCGCAATTGCAGGCGACCCTGCGTGGACCCGAGCCCTTCTATGTGCGGCCGCTGGCGGCGCCGCTGTTGATCGATGGTTACGGCGACGACTGGGCCGGTCTGAACGCCGATCCGCAGGCCTTGGCCCGGCACAGCAATGCCGATGTGTCCAGACTGGCGCTGGCGCGCGGTGGCCAGAATCTGTACCTGTGGCTGGAGGTGGCCGATGACAGTCCGGTGCGGGCCGAACCGGGTCGCCCCGACAGCGACCACGCCGACCACCTGGTGTTGCACCTGAGCGACCGTCACGGGCCGCGCAGTTACCGCCTGCAAAGTGGCGGTGACGGACCGGTCCAGGTGCAGCCGCTGGTCGGTGCCGATGGCCGTCGGCCAACCCAGGGCGTGGTCGCCTGGTGGCGCCAGGACAGCAGCGGCTACCGGATCGAGGCGCGCTTGCCCGAGCCGCAGGGCGAGGCCGCGCTGGGGCTGGAAATCCACGACTACGCGCTGGCCGGTTCTCCGCAATCGCTGCGCCGATCCGGCAGTGGCGGGCCGACGGTGCCGGGGCAGTTGCGGCCATTGCTGGCCGCCGGGTACGACGACGCCGTGCTCGCCTCATTGCTGCCGGCGCAGACCCGGGCCCGGTTGGTCGGGCCGGGCGCGCATGTACTGGGCCGGGCCGGCACCCTGCTCGAAACAGCCAATCCCGAGCTGGACTTCGATCGCTGGCTGCGCAGCATGGTCTACCGCTGGCTGCTGGCGCCAGAGCTCGGGTCAGCCGCCGGGATGGAGGCGGAACGGCGGGTGCTGCGAACCGCTGTCGTGAAAGAGGCGCTGGACGAAGGCGAGCAGGTCAGCTGGCGCCCGGCCGGGAGCCTGGCCAGTGTCGTGCTGACCGCCGCGGTGCCGCTGCCGGAAGGACGCGCGGTGCTGGTGCTCGAACGCAGTGTCGATGCCTTGTTGATCTGGACCAACCGCGGTCTGGGCGGGCTGCTGCTGGGCGGTCTGCTCGGCATCGGCCTGGCCGCACTGATCCTGTTCGGGTACGCCAGCTATCTGAGCCTGCGCATCCGCTTCCTGCGCAATGCGGCCGAGAACGCGCTGACCCCGGAAGGCCGCCTGCGTGAGGGCTTCCCGGTCTCGCGCGCGGCCGACGAGATTGGCGATCTGTCACGCAGTTTCGGTCGCCTGCTCGATCAGGTGCATGCCTATACCGGCTACCTGCGCTCCTTGGCCGGCAAGTTGTCGCATGAGCTGGCGACGCCGCTGGCGGTGGTGCGTTCGTCGCTGGAGAACCTGGAACAGGAGCAACTGCCGGATGGCGCCCGGGTCTACGCCGAACGCGCCCGCGGCGGCGCCGAGCGGCTGCGCTCGATCCTGCGCGCGATGAGTGAAGCCGGGCGAATCGAACGCGCCGTCGACATGGCCGAAGCGGAGGACTTCGACCTCGCCGCGCTGGTCCGAAACGCCGCCGAGGGCTATCGCGATCTGTGCGGCAGCCGTACGCTGGAACTGCGCGTACCCGATCGCCCGCTGCCTTTCCGCGGCGCGCCGGAACTGCTCCATCAGGCGCTCGACAAACTGGTCGACAACGCCCTCGGCTTCACCCCCGACGGCGGCTGGATCGAGATCGGCTGCCTGCCGACCAGCCATGGCGCGCAACTGTGGGTCGCCAATCAGGGCCCGCCCTTGCCCGATGAGATGCACGACCGCTTGTTCGAGTCGCTGGTGTCGCTGCGCCAGGGCGGCGAGGTGCCGCATCTGGGGCTGGGCCTGTACATCGTCCGGCTGGTCACCGAGTTGCACCGGGGCGAAGCCAGCGCCCGCAACCGCCCGGGCGGGGATGGGGTGATCTTCAGCCTGCAGTTGCAGCCGTTGTCGGGATAGGGCGGGGGAGGGTTGGCTGTTGCGTTCGCTAGCAGCCTTGGATCAGGCTACTCGTACTCGTACTCGTACTCAGTGCAACTGTACTGGTACTCCCCGAAGGCCTGCGATTCAAACTTGTGCAGAAATGGGGGTCGGGGTCGGGGTCGGAATCGGAATCGGAATCGAGGGCTACGGGACGGCCCTTGGCC
>DAIMJK010000229.1:856-6222 GCA_036722245.1 Lysobacterales bacterium | reverse complement strand
GTGTTCTGGTTGGAGCGGGTGTACTTGGTCAGGGTGTAGATATCCACCCCCGGGTCGTTGTCACCCACCTCTTCCTCATGCGCCTTGACCACGATGCGACCGGCATCGACCTGGTCGACCATGCCGCCGCGCAAGGCGATCACATTGACGCCCGAGTCCATCGCCACGCGGCGCTCGACACCGGTGCCGACCAGCGGGCACTCGGCGCGCAGCGTCGGTACCGCCTGACGCTGCATGTTGGCGCCCATCAATGCGCGGTTGGCGTCGTTGTGCTCCAGGAAGGGCACCAGCGCGGCAGCGACCGACACCGTCTGGGTCGGTGCAACGTCCATGTAGTGCACTTCACCCGGCGGCTTGAGCAGGATTTCGCCCTGGTAGCGGCAGGTCACGAACTCTTCGGTGAACTTGCCCTTGGCGTCGATCGGCGAGTTCGGCTGCGCGATCGCGAAATCGATCTCCTCAATTGCCGACAGGTAGTCGACGTCCTTGGTCACCTGACCATTGACGATGCGCCGGAAGGGCGTTTCGATGAAGCCATAGCGGTTGGTCCGCGCGAACACGGCGAGCGAGTTGATCAGGCCGATGTTCGGGCCTTCCGGGGTCTCGATCGGGCAGACGCGACCGTAATGGGTCGGGTGCACGTCGCGCACTTCGAAACCGGCGCGCTCGCGGGTCAGGCCGCCCGGCCCAAGCGCCGAAACGCGCCGCTTGTGGGTCACCTCGGACAGCGGATTGTTCTGATCCATGAACTGCGACAGCTGCGACGAACCAAAGAACTCCTTGATCGCCGCCGCGACCGGCTTGGCGTTGATCAGTTCCTGCGGGGTCAGGCCTTCGCTCTCGGCCAGGCTCAGACGCTCCTTGACCGCGCGCTCGACTCGCACCAGGCCGATGCGGAACACGTTCTCGGCCATCTCGCCGACGCTGCGGACACGCCGGTTGCCCAGGTGATCGATGTCATCGACCGTGCCCTGGCCGTTGCGAATGCCGATCAGGGTGCGCAGCACATCGAGGATGTCGGAGCTCTCGCCGTGCTCGGCGACCAGCTTCTTGCTCGTCTCGTCATTGCGGTCGGAGAAGAACTGGTGATCGTAGAGCACGCCGGCGCCGAGCACTTCCTTGCGCCCCACGCGCCGATTGAACTTCATCCGGCCCACGCCCGACAGGTCGTAGCGGTCGGAACTGAAGAACAGGTTCTGAAACAGGTTTTGCGCCGCTTCCTTGGTCGGCGGTTCGCCCGGGCGCATCATCCGATAGATCTCGACCAGGGCCTCGAGCTGGGTCCGAGTCGGGTCGATGCGCAGCGTGTTGGAGACATACGGCCCGCGATCCAGATCATTGACGAAGATCGTGTCGAAGGCCTTCACACCGGCCTTGCGCAAGGTTGCCAGCAAGGTCTCGTCGATTTCGTCGTTGGCGCTGGCCAGCACCTCACCCGTGTCCGGGTCGATCACATCGTGCGACAGGATTCGCCCCACCAGATAGTCATCGGGGACATCCAGACGCTTGATCTTGGCCTGCTCGAGCATCCGCACGTGACGCGAAGCGATACGCTTGCCCGCCTCGACGATGACCTTGTCGCCGATCTTCAGATCGAAGTTCGCGGTCTCGCCACGCAGACGATCGGCCACCAGTTCCATCTCGCCGCCATCGGCGCCGAGGGTGAAATGGTTGATCTCGAAGAACAGGTTGAGGATCTGGGTATTGTTGTAGCCGAGCGCGCGCAGCAGAATCGTCACCGGCAACTTGCGGCGGCGATCGATACGGGTGAACAGGGAGTCCTTCGGGTCAAACTCGAAGTCGAGCCAGGAGCCACGATAGGGGATCACCCGTGCGGAATAGAGCAACTTGCCCGAAGAGTGGGTCTTGCCGCGGTCGTGATCGAAGAACACGCCCGGCGAGCGGTGCAGCTGGGACACGATGACCCGCTCGGTGCCATTGACGATGAAGGTGCCGGTGTCGGTCATGAGCGGCAATTCGCCCATGTAGACTTCCTGCTCCTTGACGTACTTGACCGCCTTGTTGCCGGTCTCCTTGTCGTACACGACCAGGCGTACGGTCACCCGCAACGGCGCGCCATAGGACAGCCCGCGCGACTTGCACTCGCGGACATCGAAAGGCGGATCACCGAGGCGATAGCTGACGTATTCGAGCGCGGCATTGCCGGAGTAGCTCGAAATCGGGAACACCGACTTCAAGGCGCCGTGCAAACCCTTCTCCTCCAGCGTCTTGCGGCTCTTGTCGAGCTGCAGGAACTGCTTGTAGGAGTCGGTTTGAATCGACAGCAGGGAAGGCACTTCGACGACCGCCATGGTCTTGCCGAAGTCCTTGCGGATACGCTTCTTCTCGGTGAAGGAGTAGGTCATCGTCTCTACCACCCTTATGGTATTGGTCCTGAGCGCCGCGGCGGTCCGCGATCAGGAACTGCAAATCGGAAACCGCAGAACCGGGGTCGAAATCAGCTGACGGCGGGCGCCGCCCCAACCACGCTTCTTCGCTTTCCGTAACGCATCAACGGCGAGAGCCCGGGGACCAAGGTCCCCAGGCTTCGCAATCCCGAATGAACATATCCGGGCAAGTGTCGATTACTTGATCTCGACAGTTGCACCGGCCTCTTCGAGCTCTTTCTTCATCTTGGCCGCATCATCCTTGCTGACCGCTTCCTTGACCGTGGTCGGCGCGCTCTCGACCAGATCCTTGGCTTCCTTCAAACCCAGGCTGGTAATGGCACGGACGGCCTTGATCACGTTGACCTTGTTGGCGCCGATGCTGGCCAGCACGACATTGAACTCGGTCTGCTCTTCCACCACGGCGGCCGCGCCAGCCGGGGCGGCAGCAACCGCAACCGGGGCGGCGGCGGAGACGCCGAACTTTTCTTCCATGGCCTTGACCAGGTCCATGATCTCCATCAGGCTCTTGGAGGCGATCGCCTCGATGATCTGTTCGTTGCTCAAAGACATCTTGTTTCTCCAGATGAGAATGGCTGTGTGTAGCTACCAGGGGTTGTGCGAGTTGGACGGAAAAACCGCTCAGGCCGCCTTCTGTTGATCGGCAATGCCACCCAGCGTACGCGCCAGCATTGCGGCCGGCTCGGACAGGGTGCGCACCAGTCGCGTGGCCGGCTCGGAAAGCAAACCGAGCAGCATGGACAGCGCCTGATCGCGCGTTGGCAAGGTTGCCAGTCGCTCGACTTCGGAAGCCCCGTAGATCTGGCCGCCAATGGCGACGATCCTGGCGATCAGCTTGTCGTTGGTCTTGGAAAAGTCCTTGACCAATCGACCAGCCGCACCGGGGTCTTCCTGTGAGAAGGCATACAGCAAGGGTCCGGTGAGCGAGTCGCCGACACATTCGAAATCCGTGCCCTCGACGGCACGACGTACCAGGGTGTTTTTCGCCACCTTCAGGTAAACGCCGCCTTCGCGAGCCTTGATTCTCAGCGCCGTGATCTGCTCCACGGTCAGCCCGCGATACTCGGCGGCCACCAGGGACACCGCACCACGAGCCACTTCCGCCAGCTCGGCAACGACCTCTTTCTTTTGCGTGAGATTGAGTGCCATTGCTTTGCTCCTTTAAGATCCGGAAATTCCGGACCAATGAACACCCGACTTTCGTCGGGCGGGCTACCGGCTTTGATGGCCGGCGGCCGGTTTCGGCACAGCCATATCCATAACGGACGGGCTTTTGCCATCTACGCAGGCTGGGATTCTCATCCCGCTTAAGTCCAGCCATGCCAGCGCCGGACACCTGCGGTCTTTGACGGCGGGTCGCAATCGCGCGACCGCCCCCAAAAGCTTGAAAACTATGTGCGGGCCACTTCCAGCGTGGTCGGATCCACCGTCACGCCCAAACCCATCGTGGTCGACACCGTGACTTTCTGCAGATACTGACCCTTCGAGGTCGCCGGCTTGGCTTTCAACAGATCGCCAAGCAGCGCCTGCAGATTCTCGCGCAGAGCATTGACCTCGAAGCTCACCTTGCCGATCGTGCAATGGATGATGCCGCCCTTGTCATTGCGATAGCGCACCTGACCGGCCTTGGCATTGCGCACGGCGCCGGCCACATCGGGCGTCACCGTACCAACCTTGGGGTTGGGCATCAGGCCGCGCGGGCCCAGCAACTGACCAAGCTTGCCAACCACCCGCATCGCATCGGGCGAGGCGATCACGGTGTCATAGTTCAGCTCACCGGCGAGCATACGCTCAGCCAGATCCTCAAATCCCACTGCGTCGGCGCCTGCTTCCAGCGCCTTGGCTGCGTTGTCACCCTGAGCAAACACGGCTACCCGCACGCTCTTGCCGGTGCCATGCGGGAGCACGGTCGAGCTGCGCACGTTCTGGTCCGACTTGCGTGCATCGATACCCAGACGCACCGCGACGTCGACCGACTCGACGAACTTGACCTTGCTGTTGTCCTTCAGGATGGTCAGCGCTTCATCCAGCGGATACGCCTTGCCCGCGACGACCAGTTTCTGCAGATCCTTGAATCGCTTGCTAATCTTTGCCATGACCCTCAACCCTCCACTACCAGGCCCATACTGCGGGCGCTGCCCGCAATCGTGCGCACTGCTGCTTCCATGTCCGCAGCCGTCAGATCCGGCATCTTGGTCTTGGCGATCTCTTCCAGCTGGGCGCGGCTGACCTTGCCCACCTTGTCGGTGTTGGGCCGGCTGGAACCTTTCGCGATGCCGACCGACTTGCGCAACAACACCGAGGCCGGCGCGGTCTTGGTGATGAAGGTGAAGCTGCGATCACTGTAGACCGTGATCACCACCGGCGTCGGCAGGCCGGGCTCGAGTTTCTGCGTGGCGGCATTGAAGGCCTTGCAGAATTCCATGATGTTGACGCCGCGCTGACCCAGCGCCGGACCCACCGGCGGACTCGGGTTGGCCTGACCGGCCTTGACCTGCAACTTGATGTATCCGGTGACCTTCTTTGCCATTTTCGCTCTCCGTGGGTACCAGCGGCCCGACCCTCAAGGTCCGGCCTCCCCTGCTCGTTTCAATTCAAGTACCCGGCATTGTCAGCCCGGGCCGCAACCATGTTCAGGCCTTCTCGACCTGCCCGAACTCCAGCTCCACCGGCGTTGAGCGGCCGAAGATCAGCACCGCCACCTTGAGCCGGCTCTTGTCATAGTTCACTTCCTCGACCACGGCGTTGAAGTCGTTGAAGGGTCCATCAGTCACCCGAACCATCTCTCCGACTTCGAACAACACCTTCGGCCGTGGCTTCTCGACACCGTCCTGGACCCGGCGCAGGATCACGTCGGCCTCCTTGTCGCTGATCGGCAGCGGGCGATCCGCCGTGCCACCGATGAAGCCCATCACCTTGGGCGTTTCCTTGACCAGATGCCAGGACAGGTCATCGATG
>DAIMJK010000228.1:0-6237 GCA_036722245.1 Lysobacterales bacterium | reverse complement strand
CGGCCGGTTGATCGTGATCGTGCGGATGCCGGCGCTGTCGGCGATCAGGAGGTTGGTGTAGGGCATGGCGGCTCCGGAGGACAGGGGGAGCGCCATTGTAGAGATGTGCTGGTGCGATCTCACGTGCAGACGCGGAGAGCGCGGAGGAGGAGCGGGGCGCCAGCCGGTCTCGCCGTTGGTCGACGCGGCCGCCGGCGCGAAAAGCTCATCGACATCCTGCGCGCCTCGCCGGGGCTCTTCTGGGCCCTGGGCCCTATGCCCTGGGCCCTCGCGCTTCCCTACCGTCCGCGCCGCAGTTCCCGATCCAACTCATACTTTGGCGAGGTTACGTACGCTTCCATGCCGCGCAATCGCTGTTCCATCTCGCGCAAGCGGTGGCGCAATTCGCCGACGGTGTAGGCCGGGGCTTGCGAGGCGGCGCGCCAGAACTGCTCTTCTTCCGGGCTCTTGTAGACCTCCTGCGGGCGCTTCGGCAGGATCAGGGCCATTGCGATGTAGGCCAGGATGACCGCCCCGATGATTGGTGTGAACAGCAACAGGAAGGTGATGATGCGGGTGGCCGGGATGCTCCAGCCGTGATAGTCGGCCAGACCGCTGCAGACGCCTGCAACGATCTTCTGCTCGGTGTTGCGGTACAGCCGGTGCGGGTTGGCTCGGCGCAAGAACGGGGCTTCGGTCATCGTCGTTCCTTCCAGTCAGGGGAGTCCGCATCCAGGATCCGTTCCAGTGATCGCAAACGGTCTTCCATCTGTCGCGCACTCTGCCAAAGGTCGGCCAGCAGCTTCTCGTCTTCGGGCGTCATGCTCTTGGCCGCACTGCCCTTGGAGCGGTAATGCATCACCAGCCAGATCGGTGCCACGATCACCATGAAGATGATCAGTGGCGCTTCGAGCAAGGCGAACAGGTTCATCCCTGCGATTCCTCCTTCTTCTCAGCACCCTTGCGCAGACGATGCTTCAAGGCAGCCAGTTCGGCGTCGACGCGCTCATTGGCCTGCAGCGCGGCAAACTCGTCGGCGAGGCTCTTGGCGCGACCCATGCCCAGCACTTCGGACTGCGCCTCGACATGGTCGATCCGGCGCTCAGCGTACTCGAAACGGGCCAGCACATCGTCGATCTTGGCGGAGTGGATCTGGGTCCGCGCGCGATGGGTGGTGTCGGCGTTCTTGGCCCGCAACACGATCGTGCGCTGGCGGGTGCGGGCGTCGTCCAGCTTGGCCTGCAGCTTGCCGATGTCGTCGTTGAGGCGGGTCAACTGCTCGCCGATCAGTTTCTGCTCGCGGCCAACGGCCTCGATCTGATCGCCGATGCGGGCCTTCTCGGCCAGTGCGGCGCGGGCCAGGTCTTCACGATCGCGTGCCAAAGCCAGCGTGGCCTTGTCTTCCCAGCTGTTCTGTTCGCGTTCGAGCAGTTCCAGGCTGCGCTCGCGTTCCTTGCGCTCGGCCAGAGTCTTGGCGGTCGCGCTGCGCACTTCGACCAGCGTATCTTCCATCTCCTGGATCATCAGGCGGACGATCTTTTCGGGGTCTTCGGCCTTGTCGAGCAAGGAATTGATGTTGGCGTTGATGATGTCGGACATGCGGGAAAAAATGCCCATGGCGAAAGCTCCTTGCTGTTTGGGGGAGGTACAGCCTGGGAGTAGCAGACTCCGTGCCAACCATGATTGACCATGGAAATCAATAAGTTGCTTCAGATTGCGGGCATTGGTACTGGTTGGATTGCGTAAGTTTCGGCTGAATTGACTATCTCGCAAGTGTGCTGCGCTGTGGCTCCGCGCTCTCAGGCAACGTACAATGCGCGCCCTTCGCGGTGCGATCATTTCGATCGCGGCGCTTCTACCCCGCCCCTTAAGCTTCATCGCTGGCGTGCGGGCACCCCGAGCCTCTGGAGGATTTGCATGAGTATGAAATGGATGGCGGCGCTGATCGTCGGCATGTGGTCGGTTGCGGCTGTTGCACAGCAGCCGGCTGAACAGCAGCGCCAGCTGCCGGCGATGCAAAAGGACAAGCTCTCCTACGCGCTGGGTTTCCAGATCGGCAACGACATGCGTGAGCGGGAACTGGATCTGGACCTGAACACGGTCATCCGGGCTTTGCAGGACGGCTTCGCCAAGCGCGATCCGACGGTTCCGATGGAAGAGATGGTCGGTCAGCTGGCCGCGATGGAAGACAAGCTGCGGACCGAGGCCGAGAGCAAGTTCAACGCGCTGGCGGCCGAGAACAAGGACAAGAGTGATCGCTTCATGGCCGAGAATCGGTCCAAGAAGGGCGTCGTGGCGTTGGCCAACGGCATCCAGTATCGGGTCATCGATGAAGGCAACGGCGCTCGGCCGACCACGACCAGCGAAGTGGTGGTCCATTATCGCGGTTCGCTGACCAGTGGCTTCGAGTTCGACAGCTCCTTTGCGCGCAATCAGCCTGCGACCTTCAAGATCGACCAGGTGCTGCAAGGCTGGCAGGAAGTGCTGCCGCTGATGCGCGTTGGCGACCAGTGGCAGGTGTTCCTGCCGCCCGAAATGGCCTACGGCGAACGCGGGCCGCGTCCGATCGGTCCCAATCAGGCACTGATCTTCGACATCAAGTTGCTTGAGATCAAGTAGCCGGCGTAGTGGAACCTTTGGAATCGGTGGCGGTGGCCCTCAGGCCGCCGCCTGCTTCTTCCAGTGCCCAGGCCTTGGCGGTTTCCAACGCCTGCTCCATCGCCAGCTTGATCCGGTTGACCACTTCCAGCGCGGCGCGGTTCTCGTCCGTTGCGGCCGCCGCGTCGGGATTGCCGAAAGGGTCGAGCAGTTCATGCGCGTCGGCGATCTGCTGAGCTTCGTCATCGCTGACGAATTGCTGCAGATAGACGTAGCCACGAATCAAGGCTTCCCGCAGTTCCGGTCGCTCCAGGCCCAGTTCGGCCAGTGTGACCCGATGCGCCTCGGCGATCTTTTCCTTGCTGTAGGGTAGAAAGGATTGCGGCAGCCCGTAGCTGCCGGGCTCCACTTCGGCCAGACAGCGACCGTAGTCTTTCAGGATGCGCGTTGCCAGACTCAGCATCGCACGCCCCACGCGCAGGAGATGGCGAACATGTTCGATCCGGCTCCGGGTTCAATTCTGCTCATCGCCGTAGCCTTTCACGCCGAGCGGGCTAGAATCAAGCGTACGGCGTCACATTGCGGTCTTGCATGAAACTCTTCTCCTTTCCCAAAGCAACTCCCCCGATTGCGGCTTCCAGTCCATTGCCGTCGGCGCCGATGCTGACGCCCTGCATCGGCGTGTGCGAACTGGATGCCCAGGGCTACTGCGAAGGTTGCCAGCGTACCGGGGACGAGATTGCCTGCTGGGCCAGCCTGAGCGATGCGCAGCGGCAGTGGTACCTCGACGAGGTGCTGCCTGAGCGCGAGGCCAGGCGGAGCGCCTGATGCGCTCGCCGGAGGACCTGGCCGGCCGACTCGCCATGGCCCTGCGAGCGGACACCCTCGACCGAAGTCTGCGCCAGCGCCTGCGCCCGGCGGCCGACTGCAGTGAGGTCCCGCCGTGGAATCTGGCCGAGCTGGCCGACTTGCTGCCGAAGGATCGCCCGCTGCGACCGGCGGCGGTGCTGGTCGGCCTGATGCCCCACGACGACGGCCTGCGGGTGCTGCTGACCCGTCGCAATGACGATCTGCCGTTGCATGCCGGCCAGATCAGTTTTCCTGGTGGTCGGCGCGAGCCGGGCGATCGTGACTGGGTCGATGTGGCGCGGCGCGAAGCCGAAGAGGAAGTTGGCCTGGGTGCCGGTCAGATGGAGCCGCTAGGCTTGCTTGCGCCTTATGCCACCATCAGTGCCTACTGCGTCACGCCGGTGGTGGCCTGGCTGGATCCTGCGCTGCAGCCCAAGGCGCAGGACTCGGAAGTTGCCGAGATCTTCGATGCGCCGCTGAGCTGGCTGCTGGATCCGCAGCGGCGGCACTGGGAGAAGATCCGCTATGGCGGTCGCGAGCGCGGCTACTGGGTGATTCCTTACGGCCGATACCGAATCTGGGGCGCGACGGCCGCGATGCTGGTCGATCTGGCGCGAATACTGGAGGTCGAATGAGCGGCGCGAGAATCGAAGGAGCGCAAGCCGAAGTTCTGCAACCGCTGATCAGCGTGGCGCACCTGCGGCAATGGCTCGCCAGCGATGCTGAGCCACCGCTGCTGCTGGACTGCCGCTTCGATCTGACCCGGCCACAGGCGGGCAGGGAAGCTTGGGCCGCCGGTCATTTGCCGGGCGCGCGCCACGCCGATCTGGATCTTGAGCTGTCCGATCTTTCGAAGCCGGCTTCACTAGGGCGGCACCCGCTGCCGGATGGCACCGCCTTTCGCGCCGCGATGGCGCGCTGGGGTGTCGAGAAGCACACGCCGGTGGTGGTCCATGACAACGGTTCGGGCGCGCTCGCGGCTCGACTGTGGTGGTTGCTGCGCGCGATCGGTCATCGTCAGGTGCAGTTGCTGGATGGGGGCTTGCAGGCGTGGACGGCGGCGGGCGCTGAGCTGGAGAGTGCGGCCGAACCGAATGGCGCAGACGGCGTACCTGCTGTCGTCTCTGCCGAGACCGGCGAATGGCCCGGCTGGCTCGACAACCAGGCCCTGAGCGCGGGCCTGGCCTCGGGCCAGTGGTGCTTGATCGACGCGCGCGAAGCGGCCCGCTACCGCGGCGAGATCGAACCCATAGACCCGATTGCCGGCCATATTCCCGGCGCGCTGAACCGACCCTTCAGTGACAACCTTCACGCCAACGGCTGTTTCAAGCCGCCCGGTCAGTTGCGCGATGCGTTCGTCGAACTGCTGGGCGAGTATGCACTGACGCCCGAACGCGTCGTCCACCAATGCGGCTCTGGCGTCACCGCCTGCCACAACCTGCTGGCAATGGAATTGGCCGGCCTGCGCGGATCGCTGTTGCATGCGCCGTCGTGGAGTGGGTGGATAGCCGAGGGGCGAGCGGTGGGGCAGGGCTGACGGAATTGCCGTTGCTCTACCGCCCTGAAGGGGAAGCAGATGCCGATATTGGCCGTCGCTTCAGGGCCAGAGGCGTTGCCCCAGGCCACAGCCCTCGGCTCTGGGCCCTGAGCCCGCCCTGAGCACTAGCCTGTCAAGCCCTCGGCTTTGCTCCCGCGCATGAACAACAAATAAAGCAACGGCACCACAAACAGCGTCAGCAGGGTCGAGAAGCCCAGACCCCAGACGATGCTGGACGCGACCGGGCCCCAAAGCAGCGATTTGCCGCCCAGGCCGACTGCGAGCGAGAACAAGCCGGCGATGGTCGTGCTGGTGGTCATGACGACCGGTACCACGCGGCGGCGGGCGGCGTAGACGGTAGCGTGGACCAGGCCCATGCCGGAACGCAGGCGGGTATTGGCGGCGTCCATCAGCACGATCGAGGCATTCACCGCGATACCGGTCAGCGCAATCACGCCGTACAAGGTGTACAGCGACACCGGCAGGCTCGAGATCAGCAGGCCCAGAGTCACGCCGGTAAAGGCCAGTGGTACCGTGACCAGCACCATCAACGGCTGGAAGTAGCTGCGGAACTGTGCCGCAAGAATCAGGTAGATCAGCCCCAGCCCGATCAGGAACAACCCGGGCATCGCGCCCAGACTCTCGTTGATGTCATCAAGCTCGCCGGAGAAGTCCAGATCCGTATCGGGGTAGCTGGTACGAATCGCCTCCCAGGCATCGCGGTCCAGATCCAGCTCGGCCTCGATCGTGATCGAACGGCGCAGTTGATGGTGGCGGATGATGCCGCTGCCCCGCCCGGTTTGCGCGCTGACCAGCGCGGACAGCGTGGTCGTGCCACCGCCAGGCAAGGCGATCGGATCGTCCAGCAGATCGACCGGATCGGTCAGCACCGATGGCTCGCGCCGAACCCGCACTCGCAGTCGCTCACCGCCCTCACGCAACTCGGCAACAAACTCGCCATCGACGTGCAAGCGCAGCAGGCGGTTCAGCGTGGCTGGGTCGAGCCCGGCGCGGCGCACCGCCTCGCGGTCCAGTTCCAGCACCAGTTCGGCCCGGCCAGGTACATCGTCGTCGGCCAGGTCCTTGACCCCGGGGATCTCCGCTACCTTGGCCTTGAGCGCATCGGTGGCTGCGCGCAACTCGATGTAATCCTCGCTGCGCACCTTGACCGCAATTGGCTTGCCGGCCGGCGGTCCACCAGCGACGATCAGGAAGGACAGCCGGCCGGCGCTGGGCAGCGACTCGATGGTTTCGCGCATGTCCTCGACGACCAC
>DAIMJK010000227.1:0-6277 GCA_036722245.1 Lysobacterales bacterium | reverse complement strand
ACCACCAGGTCGGCATCGGCGCCGACCTGCACCGCGCCCTTGCGCGGATACAGGCTGAAGATCTGCGCTGCGTTGGTCGAGGTCACGCGTACAAACTCACTCGGGGTCAGCCGACCGCTGCCTACGCCGTAGTGCCACAGCAGCGACATCCGGTCCTCGATGCCGGCGCAGCCATTGGGGATCAGCGTGAAGTCGTCCTTGCCGGCGGCCTTCTGCGGTGCACAGAAGCAGCAGTGGTCGGTTGCAGTGGTGTGCAGATGACCGGCCTGCAGGCCCTGCCAGAGGGCTTCCTGATGTGCCTTCGGCCGGAAGGGTGGGCTCATGACGTGGCCGGCGGCAAACTCGAAATCCGGATTGCGGTAGACCGAATCGTCGATCAGCAGATGACCGGCCAGCACCTCGCCGAAGACCCGCTGGCCCTCGCCGCGGGCGCGCGCGATCGCTTCCAGCGCCTGCCTCGCCGACACGTGCACAACATAGATTGGTGAGCCCAGTACCTCGGCGATACGTATCGCCCGATTGGCCGCCTCGCCCTCGACCGCGGGCGGCCGCGACAGCGGGTGACCCTCCGGACCGGTGATGCCAGCCTCTACCAGCTTCTTCTGCAGCCGGTAGACGAGTTCGCCGTTCTCGGCGTGCACGGTCGGCAGCGCGCCAAGCTCGAGGCAGCGAGTGAAGCTGTTCACCAGCACCTCGTCATCGCACATGATCGCGTTCTTGTAGGCCATGAAGTGCTTGAAGCTGGCCACGCCGTGTTCGTTGGCCAGCAGCCCCATGTCGCGATGGACCGATTCGTCCCACCAGGTCACCGCGACATGGAAGCCATAGTCCGCCGCCGCCTTCTCGGCCCAGCCACGCCAGGTCTGGAAGGCCTCCATCAGCGGCTGCTGCGGATTGGGAATCACAAAATCGATGATGCTGGTGGTGCCGCCGGCCAGACCTGCGGCGGTGCCGGTGTAGAAGTCGTCCGAAGCCACCGTGCCCATGAAGGGCAGCTGCATGTGCGTGTGCGGATCGATGCCACCAGGCATCACCAGCTGGCCGCCGGCATCGATGACCTCGGTCCCGGCCGGTGCCTCCAGATCGATACCGATCGCCTGGATCAGGCCGTCGCCACACAACACGTCGGCGCGGTAGCTGTGTTCGGCATCGACTACCGTGCCGCCGCGAATAAGGATGCTCATCAATAATGCCTCGAAAGCCTGGGACGACTGCATTAAACGCGTCGAACCAGGCCATTTGCAAGTTCAGTTCTACAGCGCTAGCATACGTCGTATGACAGAGACCGGGTCAACTCGAATCAACGCCCGCATCGATCGGGTCGCCGAGGCGCAGTTGCGCTACGTTACCGAGCACACCCAGATGAACGTCACCGAAGCACTCCGCGCCGCGATCGCGCTGATGTACGAGAAAGTCAGTCGTGAGCACCTGCGGCCGGCCGACCTGCTGCGTCAGGGCAGCAGCTTCCTGGCCATGGGTGCGAGCGGTCGTGCTGACGTGTCGGAGCGCTACAAGGATGAACTGACGGACCTTTACGGCGACAAGATTGGTTAGCGATGCTGATCGCTGACAGCGGTTTCTTCTACGCCCTGGCTGACCGCAGCGATCGCCATCACGGCCGCGCGGTCGACGTGCTGGAGGGCATAAATGAACCGCTGATCAGTACCTGGCCAGTCCTGACCGAAGTGTGCCATCTGATGACCAGGCGCTTGTCGCCGGCGGTGGCGGTGCAGTTCATGCACAACGTCGCCGACGGCTTCTGCGCAGTCCACAACTGCAACCCCGCCGAAATCGGTCGCATGGCGCAGCTGATGCAGCAATACGCCGATCTGCCGATGGATCTGGCCGACGCCTCGCTGGTGCTGCTGGCCGAACACCTCGGCGATGGGCGCATTGTCAGCACCGACCGCCGCGACTTTCAGGCGTACCGCTTCAAGAACCACGATCCGTTTCGCAATCTGCTGTTGGCGGAGTAAGCCAGTCGGAGGAAGTAGGCCGTTGTGACCCGCGCCGCGCGGCTTCGACCGTGCCGGCAAATCAGACGCGGGTCTCAGCGGCTGCGCAGTATCGCCTCATCGTACCCGAAGCAAGAGCGCCGCTGAGCCCGATCGGATGGGACCGGGCGTCACTGTCCAGTCCGCACGCCGATCGGCCACAACGGCCTACGAGACCTAAGCCTTCAAAACAGCCCGCTCGCCCGCCAGCCGCATCAATCCCAGATACACCAGCGCCGCCACGCCCAGCCCGACAAACCAGGCGTAGGTGTAGATGCTCTGGAAGATCTGCGGAACTGAGCTGACAAAACCGGCCGCATGCAGGAAGCCGGGCAGGTTGGGCAGCACGCCGATGACCAGCGCGATCAGCGCGGCCGGGTTCCAGCCGCTGCGATAGCCGTAGACGCCGGCGTGGCGGAACAGGTCGTCGACCTTCAGTTCGGTCCGGCGCAGCAGCAGGTAGTCGGCCAGCATGATGCCGGCGATCGGCCCGAGCAGGGCGGAATAGCCAATCAGCCAGGTGAAGATGTAGGCGCCGGTGGTTTCCAGCAGCTTCCACGGGAAAATTGCGATGCCGATGCCGGCGGTGATGTAGCCACCGAGCTTGAATGAAATCCGGCCCGGCGCGAGGTTGGAGAAGCCGTTCGCCGGCGCCACCACGTTCGCAGCCAGATTGGTCGTGAGCGTCGCCAGGATCAGCGCCACCAGCGCCACCGCGACGCCCACCCCGCCCATCCGCGCGGTCAGGGCGACTGGATCCCAGATCGCCTCGCCATAGATCAGCACCGTGGCCGAGGTCACGGCGACGGCGATGAAGGCCAGCAGGGCCATCGGCAGCGGCAGGCCGAGCGCCTGGCCGAGGATCTGGTCACGCTGGCTGCGGGCGTAGCGGGTGAAGTCCGGGATATTCAGCGCCAGCGTCGCCCAGAAACCGACCATCGCTGTCAGCGACGGCCAGAACACGCGCCAGAACTGGCCCTCGCGGGCACCGCCGGCATCGAACTGCGAGGGCGCGCTCAGCATCGGACCGAAGCCATCGGCGCGCAGCCAGGCCCATACCAGCAAGGCCAGACACATGGCGATCAGCAGCGGCGCACCGAGCAGTTCCAGCCAGCGTATGGACTCGGTGCCGCGGGCGATGAACAGCACGTGCAGCGCCCAAAACGCAAGGAAGCAGACCAGTTGGCCGAAGTCGATGCCCAGACCGGGCAGCGGACTGCCGGCAATCGCATCGCCGCTGAGCAGATTGACCAGCGTGTAGATCGCAAAGCCGCCGACCCAGGTCTGGATACCGAACCAGCCGCAGGCGACCAGTCCGCGCAGCAGCGCCGGCAGCTTGGCGCCGCGGGTACCGAAGGAGGCGCGCAGCAGCACCGGAAAGGGAATCCCGTGCTTGGTGCCGGCATGCCCGATCAGCAGCATCGGCACCAGCACGATCAGGTTGCCCAGAAAGATCGTTGCCACCGCCTGCCCCAGCGACATGCCTTCGGCGACCAGCCCGGCCGCGAGCATGTAGCTCGGCACGCAGACCACCATGCCGACCCAAAGCGCGGCGATCGCCAGCCAGTCCCAGGTCCGCTGCGCGGCGCTGGTGGGAAGCAGGTCGGCGTTGACCAGATCGGGGTCACTGTGAGGGACTGGTGTCATCGCGGGGTCCTCTTGATCGTCAGGGCTGCAGCGGGGCGAGGCCAGGCTCAGGTAGGCCGGGAAACGGCAGAACCCGCCATCCATGGCGGCTGCAGCGCCGCGATGCGCGCCTGTACCGGGCAATCGGCCCGATGTGCGCCGGGCAGATAGCCCAGGCTCATCAGGAACTCCCCGACGATCTCGCCACCGGTGAAGCGGAAGTGCTGTTTGAAAAGCTTGACCCAGGCGGCCTTGTCGCGCGGATGATGCGCGTCCAGCCAGTCGGCGATGCTGCCATGCCGGTCGCGCAGTCCGATCAGCACGCCGGCGTTGTGGATGGCCGCTTCCACTTTCAGTCGGTTGCGAATGATGCCGGTATCACCGAGCAGACGGCTGCGGTCAGCGGCGTCGAAGGCGGCGACCCGCTCCAGCTCGAACTCGGCGTAGGCGGCGCGAAAGGCGGCGCGCTTTTTCAGCACGGTCAGCCAGGACAGGCCGGCCTGGTTGATTTCCAGGATCAGCCGCTCAAACAGCACGGCATCGTCGCGGCTGGGGAAGCCGTATTCGCTGTCGTGATAGGGCCCATGCCAGGGATGCCCAGGCGCGGCCTCGCAATAGCTCATGACCGCTCAGCCGATCCCGAACACCCACGACACCAGCAGATTGAGGATGCTGAGCAACAGGCTGCCGAGTAGCGCGGGGATGAAGCCGTTGACATTGAAGCCCTTCACGATGGCCGAGGTCAGCATCAGCATGAGCGCGTTGATGACGAAAAGGAACAACCCCAGCGTGAGCAGTGTCACCGGCAGTGTCAGCAGCACCACCAGGGGTTTGATCAACGCATTGACCAGGCCCAGCACCAGCGCGGCCAGCAGCGCGCTGCCCATGTCCTTGACGACGATCCCCTTGACCAGATTGGCGACCAGCATGATCAACAACGCGGTCAGGGCGAGCTGGATGGCGAACTGCAGCATGTTCGTTTCCTGGTGACTTGCGGTTGCCGACCAGTTTAGCCCGTCGCCATCGGATTGTTCGGGTGCGTGGTCCAGTTCTGGAAGCCGCCGTCATCGACCCGGACCATGCTGACGCAGTTCTCCACCGGGCTTGCTGGTCTTGATTCGCCTGCAATCAATGATTAATGTCGCATCAATGATGAATGGAGGCGAAAATGGCCAGCATGACGATTCGAAATATTGACGATCAACTCAAGGCAAGGCTGCGTGTTCGGGCAGCGCAGCATGGTCGGTCGATGGAAGACGAGGCGCGCGATATCCTGCGCGCCGCTCTGTCGTCGGAAGCTGCCCGGGCTCAGTCGCTGGTTGAGACCATCCGCGCCAGAATCGAGCCATTGGGTGGCATTGACCTCGACATCGCGCCGCGCGAACCGCTGCGGGAGCCACCGGCTATTGACCGATGATCATTCTCGATACGAATGTACTGTCGGAGGTGCTGCGACCTGCACCGGAACCCAAGGTCCTGGTCTGGCTGGGTTCGCGCCCACGCTCATCGCTTTTCACCACATCAGTAACGCGCGGCGAAGTTCTGTTCGGGTTACGACTGCTTCCAGACGGATTGCGCCGGCGAGGCCTGTGGACCGCGGCACTGGCAATCTTCGATGTCGATTTTGCCGGACAGACGTTGAATTTCGACAGCGGCGCGGCCGACGCCTTTGCCGAGATTTCCGCGAGCAGGCGAGCGGCAGGAAAGCCGATTAGCCAGTTCGACGCCATGATCGCCGCCATGGCCCGGTCGCGGGGTGGGAGCCTGGCCACACGCAACATTCGGGACTTCGAGCACTGTGGAGTTGATGTGGTGAATCCCTGGGATCAATGACCGCATGACCTGTTCTGCAGCGCCCGCACGAGCGGTCGCTGCCGGCGAGTGAGTTCCGCATACGTCGGCGCTGGCATGTCGGCCTGCAGCGCACCGGCCGCGGCGGTGAAAGCTTGGAGTTCATTCTCCTGACGCAGGCTCATGGCTTGATCCCCCGACGACAAATGCAAAGGCTGCGTAATGCAAAGACTACCTCAGGTCAAGCGCGATCTGGCGCAAAACTGGCTCACGGCGGCTTGCTGCCGGGGCGACCGTGCGCCTGGAAGTCGCCGTCTGCGACGTTGCTGTCCGGTCAACTGGTGGCCATCGGATTGTTCGGATGGGTGGTCCAGTTCTGGAAGCCACCGTCGTCGACGCGGACCATGCTGATGCAGTTCTCCACCGGGCAGACGTGCATGCACAGATTGCAGCCGACGCATTCGGCATCGATCACTTCAAAAATCCGCATGCCGTCGCGTTGGGCGCTGATGGCTTGGTGGGCGGTGTCTTCGCAGGCGATGTGGCACAGGCCGCAGGAGATGCACTTGTCCTGGTCGATGCGGGCCTTGATGTCGTACTTCAGATTCAGGAACTGCCAGTCGGTGACGTTCGGCACTGCGCGGCCGACGACGTCGTCGAGCGTCGCGTAGCCCTTTTCGTCCATCCAGTTCGACAGCCCGCTGATCATGTCCTGCACGATGCGAAAGCCATAGTGCATCGCGGCGGTGCAGACTTGCACTGAGCCTGCGCCGAGGGCCATGAACTCGGCCGCATCGCGCCAGTTGCCGATGCCGCCGATGCCGGAGATCGGCTTGCGGTAGGTTTCGGCATCGCGGGCGATCTCG
>DAIMJK010000226.1:446-6324 GCA_036722245.1 Lysobacterales bacterium | reverse complement strand
CTCTTCCTTTGTGTCCTTCGTGATGTCCTTTGTGTCCTTTGTGTTGAATTGCTCTTCCGCTCTTGCGTCCGAGCGCAACGCGCGCAGCACGGCCTCCAGCCCTGGCGGTAACGCCACCCGCCAGTGCCACTGGCCGCCTTCGGGGCGGGCCAGGCGCAGTTCGGCGGCGTGCAGGAACAGGCGTTCCAGGCCGGCGGCGCGCAGTTCGCGGTTGGCATCAGCAATGCCGTATTTGTCATCGCCGGCGACCGGGTGGCCGATGTGGGCGGCGTGGACGCGGATCTGGTGGGTGCGGCCGGTATCGATCCGGATCTCGACCAGGGTGGTGGCGGCGAAGCGCTCGATCACCTTGAAGTGCGATAACGAGGGCTTGCCGTCAGTGGCCACGCGGACCATTCGTTCGCCGCCGGACAGGACCTGCTTGCGCAGGGGGGCGTTGACGTCGACCTTGTTCTGCTCCAGCCGTCCGATCAGCAGCGCCAGGTAGCGCTTGTCGGCATTGCCCTCGCGCAGTTCGGTCTGCAGACTGAGCAGAGCGGCGCGCTTCTTCGCCAGCACCAGCAGTCCGCTGGTATCGCGGTCGAGCCGGTGGACCAGTTCCAGGGTCTGATTCGGCCGCGCCTGGCGCATCGCCTCGATTGCGCCATAGCTGATGCCGCTGCCGCCATGACTGGCCAGGCCCGACGGCTTGTCCAGCACCAGCGTCAGTTCATCCTCGGCGACGATGCGCGCCTGCAGCGAATCCAGCATGCCGCTCGATGCGGCCACCGGCGCGCCGGCGCTGGCTTCACGGATAGGCGGGATGCGCACCTGCTGACCGGCCTGCAGGCGCTGGTCGGCCTTGCAGCGGCGGCCGTCGACCCGGACCTGGCCGGTGCGCAGCAGGCGATAGACCAGCGTGCGTGGCACGCCCTTGAGCTGACCGAGCAGGAAATTGTCGATGCGCTGGCCCTCGCGATCCTCTTCCACCTCGACCATCCGCACCGTTGGAGCGGCGATCGCATCGGGCAGTGCTGGCGGCGGTCCGGTCCGGATGTCGGGCCGGTCGCCTGCGGATCGGTGTGTCGCCGCCATGGCAGTGCGGGCGCTGCCGGCTGCCTTGCGCGCGGGCCTGGCGCTCGCCGACGACCGATTCGGGCGAGTTTCGACAGTCGCTCTGGCGCTGGCTGCGGCAGCTTTCCGGTTTCCGGTAGCGGGCCCGCGCTTGCCGGCCGTTGGTCGGCCCGCAGCCGCCGCAGGCCGCGCAGCAGCCCGCTCGCCGGTCTCGCCACGGTCTCTGGCGAGCCGGTCTTTACGCGCTGGTCGCGTCGATGCACTTCGATTTCGCTTCATCGCTTGCTATAGTCTCGGGCTGCTTGCGGACCCGTGACTGGGACCCCGCGGCAAGGAAGGATACGAATTTACGGGCTTGCCGCGTCAGTGCCAATGAACTGGTGTCAATGTCAGGGGCATTGGGCACTGAGGCGCGACCCCCCGCAGAGCGTAGCTCCCCCTCCGTTTCGTGCGTCATTGTTGCCCTCAACGGGACCGTCTCGCGGTGTCGGGCTCGGCGGCACAAGGATGCATGAGAGGGGTAGGTCGAGCGCGCCTTAGGATGACCAATGAAGAGAATGTTGATCAACGCGACGCAGCCGGAAGAGCTGCGGGTTGCGATCGTGGATGGCCAGAATCTGTATGACCTGGACATCGAGATTCCCGCCCGGGAGCAGAAGAAAGCCAATATCTACAAGGCGCGGATCAGTCGGGTCGAGCCCAGTCTGGAGGCCTGCTTCGTCGAGTACGGTGGTGATCGGCACGGATTTCTGCCGCTGAAGGAGATTTCCAAGGCCTATTTCCAGCCGGGCACCAGCAGCAAGAGCAATATCCGCGAGTTGCTCAAGGAAGGCCAGGAGCTGCTGGTCCAGGTCGACAAGGAAGAGCGCGGCAACAAGGGTGCGGCGCTGACCACCTATGTGTCGCTGGCCGGACGCTATCTGGTTCTGATGCCGAACAGTCCCAGCGCTGGCGGTGTTTCACGCCGGATCGAGGGTGAGGATCGACAGGCGCTGAAGGACGCAATGGATCAGCTGGAACTGCCCGATGGCATGGGGCTGATCGTGCGTACCGCCGGGGTAGGCCGGGAGGCGGCCGAACTGCAGTGGGATCTGAATTACCTGCTGCAGGTCTGGCGCGCGATCGAAGAGGCCGCCAAGGCCCGCAGCGGAGCTTTCTTGATCTATCAGGAGAGCAAACTCATCATTCGCGCCTTGCGCGACTACCTGCGCGCCGACATCGGCGAGATCCTGATCGACGAGGAATCGCTCTACAACGAGGCGCGTGAGTTCATGCAGCAGGTGATGCCGCAGAGCCTGCGCCGGCTCAAGCTGTACGACGAGGCGGTGCCGCTGTTCACCCGCTTCCAGATCGAGAGCCAGATCGAGAACGCCTATTCGCGCCAGGTCAAGTTGCCTTCGGGCGGCTCGATGGTGTTTGATCATGGCGAGGCGCTGACCGCGGTCGATATCAATTCGGCCCGTGCCACCAAAGGCGCCGACATCGAGGAAACCGCATTCAAGACCAATCTGGAGGCGGCCGAGGAGGTCGCTCGGCAGATGCGCATCCGCGATCTGGGTGGTCTGATCGTGATTGACTTCATCGACATGGAGAGCGCCCGCAATCAGCGTCAGGTGGAGGAATGCCTGCGTGATGCGCTCAAGATGGATCGGGCCCGGGTTCAGGTCGGCCGGATTTCGCGCTTTGGCTTGCTCGAGATGTCACGTCAGCGCTTGCGTCCGTCGCTGGGCGAGGCGACCGGACAGTTGTGCCCGCGCTGCGATGGCCACGGTCGCATCCGCGGGGTGGAATCGCTGTCGCTGTCGATCCTGCGCCTGCTCGAAGAGGAGGCGATGAAGCCCGGCACCGGGCTGGTCGTGATCGAAGTGCCGGTTGCGGTGGGCAATTTCCTCAGCAATGAGAAGCGCTCGGCGCTGGTTGCAATCGAGCAGCGGCACAGTCTGCCGGTGGTGTTGGTCTCGAACGAGTATCTGGAGACCCCGAACTTCCGCATCGAACGCACCCGCCAGGCAGACATGCCAGCCGAAAGCCTGGCCAGCTACCAGCGCGTCAAGCAGCCGGTCGCGCCGTTGCCGACGCCCGCAGGCGCCGAGCCGGTCGGTCCGACGCCCGCCGTCACGGTGGTGCGATCGGCCACGCCGATGGATATCCCCGAAGACGCACCGGAGCAGCTGTCGGCAGCGGCCGGGGCGGTGGCTGCGCCGGTCGTTGCCGAAAACTGGTGGACTCGCTTCCTCGCCTGGATCAGCGGTCGCCGCGCATCGACCGGTGCCAGCGCGACGCCGGCGGCCAACGCCGCGGCGCCACCTCAGCGCGGCAGCGAATCACGTGATGGCCAGCGCTCGCAGGGTCGCGGACGCAATGGTCGTGGTGCGGCCGGAGCATCGGAACAGGGTGAGCGACGTGGCCGTGGCGATCGTCCGGCGCGCAGCGGCGGCCGTTCAGACGGTGGGCGCTCGGAGAATGGTCGGTCCGAAGCTGGTCGCGGCCAGGATCGGGACGGCTCGCGCCGTGACGAGGGCAAGCGCCAGGATGACAGTCGGCGCCAGGCCGAGTCGCGCCGGAGTGAATCCAGACGCGATGAGCCGCGCCGCGACGGGCCTGCGCGAGAGGAGCAGGGCCGGCCTGAGCGAGCGGCCGCAGCCGCAATGCTGGGCGCCGTAGCTGCCGACGCCGAAGCCGCAGAATTGTTGGCGACGGCAACCGCCAGCGCCGGGCTACCGGAAGGCGCAGGGACGTCGGCAGAGGGCGACGCCGAGGCGCCACGCAAGCGTCGCCGTCGCGGCGGTCGTCGGCGTCGCAAAGGCAAGGGTGAGCTGGCGGCGGGCGAGTCGGCTGATGCGGGCAGTGACAGCGCGCAGGATGCGGATGGCGAGAGCGACGGGCGCGAAAGCGGACTTGATGCGCCCATTGCCGCCGACAGTACGCCGGCCGAAGGCGCTTCGGCGCAGGCTGCCGACCCTGACAGCGGGGCAACCGACAGCACCGAAGCACGACCGCGTCGACCGCGCCGTGACCGCGCGCCGCGCGTGCCCAAAGCGGCCCAGGCAGCCGATCAGGCGTCCACCGATGGAACTACCGATGCTCAGGCCGGCGGAAATGCGGAGAGCTCGTCGTCTGCCGTGGCGCCTACCGAGGCAAAGGGCAACGTCGAAGCCAGACCGGAGGCCGAGGACAAGCCTGCTTCCGAAGCCGCACCGAGGCCAGCCGCCGAGCCCAAGCCAGCCGCCGAGCCCAGGCCAGCCGCCGAGCCCAGGCCCGCGGCCGAGTCCAAACCGGCCGCCGAGCCCAAGCCGGCAACCGAGCGCAAGCCGGAAACCGAGCCCAAGCCGGAAACCGAGCCCAAGCCGGAAACCGAGCCCAAGCCAGCGCCCGAGCCGAAGCCCGCAGCCGAGCCCAAGCCAGCAGCCGAGCCCAGTCCGGCCGCTGAGCCCAAGCCAGCCGCCGAGCCCAAGCCAGCCGCCGAGCCGAAGCCAGCCGCCGAGCCGAAGCCCGCCGCCGAGCCGAAGCCCGCCACCGAGCCCAATCTGGCGTTCGAGCCCAAAACCGACGAAACCCGGCCTGCCCCGACCAAGCCAGCAGCTGAGCCGATCCCGGCCGACAAGGCACAGGGCGGCGGATCGGTATGACGATACCGCGCCACCCAGCTCCCGTAGCGACCGCTATCGGTACCGTAAACGGCGTCGTCGTCGGCGGTGTGCGCGGATCGATTCCCTCGCGCGGCCATCGGCGCTACCATCAACGCCCGGTTTGGCATCAACCGGGCAGCTTATGACCCCCCTCATTTTCGTCACCGGCGGCGTTGTCTCCTCGCTCGGCAAGGGCATCGCGTCGGCGTCTCTGGCCGCGCTGCTGGAAGCGCGCGGCCTGCGCGTGACGATGATGAAGCTCGACCCCTACATCAATGTCGATCCGGGCACGATGAGCCCGTTCCAGCACGGTGAGGTCTACGTCACCGACGACGGCGCCGAGACCGATCTGGACCTCGGCCATTACGAGCGCTTCATTCGTCAGCGGATGGGTCGCAAGAACAACGTCACCACCGGCCGGATCTACGAGAACGTGATCCGCAAGGAGCGTCGCGGCGACTATCTGGGTGCCACCGTGCAGGTCATCCCGCACATCACCGACGAGATCAAGCGCTCGATCCGTGAGGCCACCGAGGGCTTCGATGTGGCGCTGGTCGAGGTTGGCGGCACCGTCGGCGACATCGAATCGCTGCCCTTCCTGGAGGCGATCCGGCAACTGCGGGTGGAGCGCGGTGCCGACAAGGCCCTGTTCATCCATCTGACCTTGGTGCCGTACATAAAGGCCGCTGGCGAGATCAAGACCAAGCCGACCCAGCACTCGGTCAAGGAGCTGCGCTCCATCGGTATCCAGCCGGACATCCTGCTGTGCCGCAGCGAGCAGACCCTGCCGGAGTCCGAGCGGCGCAAGATCGCGCTGTTCACAAACGTGCCAGTGCCTGCCGTCGTGTCCGCGGTGGATCTGGACAATATCTACAAGATACCGCTGTGGCTGCACGAACAGGGTCTGGATGCGCTGGTGGTGGACAAACTGCGCCTTTCGGCAGGTGCGATCGATCTGCACGAATGGCAGGCCACGGTCGATGCCTGTGACCATCCGGTGGACGAGGTCACGATTGCGATTGCCGGCAAGTATGTCGAGCATTCCGATGCCTACAAGAGTCTGGCCGAGGCACTCCGGCACGGTGGCCTGAAGCAGCGAACCACCGTCAAGCTGCGCTGGATCGAGAGTGAGGATGTTGAGCGCAATGGGCCCGCGGCGCTCGGTGAGTTCGATGCCATCCTGGTTCCTGGCGGCT
>DAIMJK010000226.1:0-436 GCA_036722245.1 Lysobacterales bacterium | reverse complement strand
AGGCAAGATCTCGGCCGCGCGCTACGCCCGCGAGAACGGCGTGCCGTACTTCGGCATCTGTTATGGCATGCAGGCGGCGGTGGTGGATTTTGCGCGCAACTGCGCCGACCTGGGGGGGGCCAACAGCACCGAGAACGACCGTAGTTGCACTCACCCGGTAATCGCGCTGATCACCGAATGGCGCACCGCCACAGGCGAACTGGAGCGACGCAGCGAAAGCTCGGACCTGGGCGGCAGCATGCGCCTGGGCGCACAGGCTTGTCGCCTCAAGGCGGGCAGTCTGGCCCGTCAGCTGTACGGCGAGGACGTGATCCGTGAGCGGCATCGACATCGCTACGAGTTCAATAACCTGTATCGGCAACAGTTGGAGGACGCGGGCCTGCTGATATCTGGCAAGTCGATGGATGATCTGCTGGTGGAGATTGTCGAGATTGCC
>DAIMJK010000225.1:0-6342 GCA_036722245.1 Lysobacterales bacterium | reverse complement strand
TTCGGGTCGCTGGGTCTTTGGGTCCCAGCGGTGCTGGGCGTTGCGCAGCGACAGCACGCGCTCCTTCGCGCGCGATTTCTCCTCATCCCGCCGTGCGCCGCCGAAAGCAACGTCGAAACCATGCCGGTCCAGCGCCTGCTTCAGCGCCTGGGTCTTCATGATGTCGGTGTGCAGGTTGGCGCCGTGGTCGAAGGGGTTGATGCCACGGGCAAGGCCATCGGGATTGGTGTGAACGATCAGGTCCAGCTCGGCCTCACGCACGATGCGGTCGCGATGGGCGTACATCGCGCGAAACTTCCAGCCGGTGTCCACGTGCAGCAGCGGCATCGGCAACCGCGCCGGATAGAAGGCCTTCAGCGCCAGATGCAGCAGCACCGCGCTGTCCTTGCCGATCGAGTACAGCAGCACCGGCCGCTCGGCCTCGGCATGGACTTCGCGAAAGATGTGAATTGCCTCGGCCTCGAGACGGGCCAGATGGTTGAGCGACATGGTGGATGATCGCGGCTGCGCTGGGACTGCAGCATAGGGGTCGGCGGCCTTTGGAGTAGCCGCCAGAAATTGCTTTAACAGATGCTGGAAACCGGCTGACGTTGATGCCACTGTTTGGGGCGGGGCGGGGTGGAGTTTGCTTGGGGGTCGTACCGGGGCGGGCGAAGGCCGTTGGCTGGCACCGGCTGGCAGATGCAAACTGATCAGGTCCGGCTGTTCCCGTAGCCAGTCGGTCAGTGCGGCGGCACGCTGCCAGGTCGCGCCGAGCAGCAGGCCCAATGGGCGGGTTCGGCCGCCGCGCAGCCGGTCGATGAAATCGATCAGCAGCGGCGCGCGCAGGCTGCCCTGCCAGCACAGCCATTGAGTGCGACCGCGACCATCGATGGCGCGCAGCAGACCACCGCCCTTCGCGACCGTCCGCCACCCGTCGGGCAGGGCTGCCTCCTCGAGCCAGTGCAGTTCGCCGTTGCTGCGCTTCAAGCGTGCCTGCAGGGCAGGGAGCGTCTGCCGTCGCCACGTCGGATCCAGTTCGCGCCAGCGCCGCTGGCCAAGGCCGCCCAGGCCCCATTCGGTCAGCTTGCGCTGCAGGCTGCGTTGCGGGATTGCCCAGCCCTGTTGCCGCAGCCAGCGCTCGCATTGCTGTGCGTTCCAAAGACCTGACGTGTTTTCGTGGTCTGGAGGCAGGCTCAGCAGGGCTCGTTGCAGCGCCGACCAGGCCGGGTTTCGACGTGGATCACTGCCGACTGGACGGCCGCGCTGCCGGCTGTTCAGGCCATCCCAACCATCGCGTTCGTAAGCGCGCCAGGCTTTCAGCGCGGTGGGCACTGATACACCGGCTTCGCGCGCGGCGGCGCGCAGGCTTGCTCCGGCCAGGCGAGCCTGGACGGCCTTGTGACGGAGGGCGGTTTGGCGCCTGTCGATTTCGGCCATGGGGCGATGTTAAAGGAATAAGTGGCGGATATGTCCAAAGCGGGCGCTCGGCGCGACTTGTGCAGCCAGCCTGCTGGCGAAGCTCTTGCTGTTGACCTTGCGGTTCTGTGCGCGCCGGGACCGAGCAACCTCCAGATTGTGGGATCTGCGCACCGGGTCTGCGGCCCGGGTGGAGACGCGGCCGCCGGCGCGAACGGGACTGGGGCGAAGAACTTCGTTGTGCGCCCGCCGGGACCGCGCTGCTTCGGTCGCGGGATCTGCGCTGCTGATCGCAAGTTCGTTAAGACAACACCCCCTCCTCGGCGCCAGGGCGTTGCACCGAGCCGTCTGCAGGCCTATAAAGAGGGCAGGGGAATACATGGCAGGTCCGACTCACTTGCGTCTTTCGTTTGTACAGCTGTTGCTGGCGCTGTGCGCTTGTCTGCATGCCGGATCGTTGTCGGCATTGGACATCGCGGGCGTTACCGTGCCGGAGATCGTGCAGGGAGATGATGGGCAGGGTCGGATGACGCTGGCCGGTCACGCCGAGGTGCATCGGAGCTACTTGCCCTTCTACGGCGTGACTCTGCATCTGCCGGAAACGCGGCCGAGCAGGGCGGTATTGGTCCAGGGGCTGGCGCCATGCCGGATCAGCCTGATCTGGTTTGCCAACAGCCTTTCGGCTGAACAAGTTCGGGGCTACTTCAGCGAACGCTTCAAGCTGGCGGCGGACGAGGAGGCGCTGGGTCGGGCCAGGCCGCGCATCGACCAGCTGCTCGGCATGCTGCCCGGCACCATTCGAGGTCGCACCTTCAGTTTTGACTACGATCCGGACCGCGGCATGCTGGTCGAGGTCGATGGTGTGCGCTTGCTGGCGCTGCCCGGGGTCGAGTTCAACCGCGTGCTGCTGGGTCTTTGGCTGGGTGATGCGGCCGAAGACGGCGTTGCCGAGGCATTGTTGGCGCAGGCGCGCTGATCGCTATTCCGCGGTCCCTGTCGATCCCGTTGGCCGCGTGGGTTTGGTCGACCCAAAGGCCTTTGTTCACGCTGCCCCCTTTGACGCAGTGCAGCAGATGTGCTGTATTCATGGTTCGGTTGCCCGCGGCAATGCCGCCGGTCGAGCCACACCCTGGCGCGACCTCGCGGTACAGCGACGCGGAACCGGGCAAGCGCGAGACCGGGAGGGGGTGTTCGCATTCGTAAGCCCGCATGTTTCATGAACGTGCGTAGTGAGGCCGACGAGGGCGTGTCGTGGTGCGGTCCGCGGACCGTTTGGCAGTGAAGGCGTAGTTTGCTCTACGTTGAGCTGACAAACGGGAGCAGATCGCGCCACGGCGTGATGATCGGCGGCCCCAGTAGCAGGTTCATGAAATTTGCGGGCATAGGTGGTTCCCGACCCGCGATCGGCCGTTGTGCCGACCGCGACCGCTGGGCGCCGCCTGCCAGCTGGAACAGGAGTGCGGCGTGCCATGGGTGGCCTCTACGATCCGCGATTCGAACATGACAGCTGTGGTTTTGGCCTGATCGCCCAGCTCGACGATCAGCGCTCCGGCAAACTGGTCGCCGACGCGCTGGATGCGCTGGCGCGAATGTCGCATCGCGGCGGCATTGGTGGCGATGGTCTCAGTGGCGACGGCTGCGGGCTGCTGCTGCGTCGGCCCGAGTCCTTCCTGCGTGCGCTGGCCGAGCAGGCGTCAATTCGGCTCGGCATGCTGTTTGCAAGCGGGCTGGTCTTTCTGTCCAATGACGCAGATCGGGCCGAGCAGGCTCGGTTGACCCTGGCCGCACAGGCCACCGCGCTCAAGCTGCACGTGGCCGGTTGGCGCGAAGTGCCGATCGATCGCACCGCCTGCGGTCCGGGTGCGCTGGCGACGATGCCGCGGATCGAGCAGATCTTCGTCAATGCCGAACCTGGCTCGGACGTCGGCGCCTTCGCCCGTGCGCTCTACCGATTGCGTCGGCGCAGCGAATTGGCGTTGACGGCCGATCGCGACTTCTTCGTCGTCAGCTTGTCGCCGTGGTCGATCGGCTACAAGGGCATGGTCATTCCCGGCCGGCTAGGCGATCTGTACCCGGATCTGCAGCATCCGCAAGTGAGCGCGAGCGCGGCGGTCTTCCATCAGCGCTTCTCGACCAACACCGAACCGCGCTGGGCGCTGGCGCAGCCGTTCCGCTATCTGGCCCACAATGGCGAGATCAACTCGATCCAGGGCAATCGCAACTGGATGCGAGGTCGGGGCGCCAAACTGCGCTCGCCGCTGATGGATTTCCGTGAGTTCGATCCGCTGATCGAGCTGAGCGGTTCGGACTCGCAGAGTCTGGACAACATGCTCGAGGTGATGCTGATCGGCGGAATCGACATGCTGCAGGCGATGCGCGTGCTGATTCCGCCTGCCTGGCGCGATACCGAGACCATGGACCCGGACCTGCAAGCCTTTTACGAATACTACGCGCTCAGCTCCGAGCCGTGGGACGGCCCCGCCGGCATCGTCATGCTCGATGGTCGTTTCGCCGCCTGCTCGCTCGATCGCAACGGGCTGAGACCGGCGCGCTGGCTGCTGACCGAGGACCGGCATCTGGTTGTGGCCTCGGAAACCGGCGTCTATGACGTGGCGGTCGATCGGGTCGTGGCCAAGGGTCGGCTCGGACCGGGTGAGATGATCGCCGCCGATCTGTACAGCGGCCAGTTCCTGTCCAGCGCTGATATCGACCAGGTCAATCGCTCGCGCCAGCCCTTCAAGCGCTGGATGAAGCAGGGCGTCAGCTATGTGGAAAGCGACCTGATCGATCCCAGCCTGGCCTCCGAGCCGATGGACGATGCGACCCTGGCGCGCTTTCAGAAGCTCTATGGCCTGAGCCGGGAAGAGCGCGATTCGGTCCTGAAGGTGCTGGCCGAGACCGAGACCGAGGCGACCGGATCGATGGGCGATGACACCCCGATCGCGGTGATGTCGGGGCACATCCGCTCTCTCTACGATTACTTCCGGCAGGCTTTCGCGCAGGTCACCAATCCACCCATCGATCCACTGCGCGAGCGGCTGGTGATGTCGCTGACGACCCAGCTCGGGCGCGAGGGCAATCTGTTCAGTGTGGCGCCGGAGAATGCGCGCCAGATCGTGCTCAATTCGCCGATCCTGTCCCAGCGCAAGCTCAAGCAGATCCTCGCAATGCCGGATTTCGGCGCCAACCATGTCCGCATCGATCTGCACTATCCGCGCAGCGAAGGTCTGCAGGCGGCGCTGCGGCGCTTTTGCGTGGAGGCCGAGAGCGCGGTACGGCAAGGCTCGCTGGTGCTGCATCTGAGCGACCGTCAGCCGCGTCCCGATCATCTGCCAGCGCACGCGCTGCTCGCGCTCGGTGCGGTGCATCAGCATCTGGTTGGCGTGGGTCTGCGCTCGGACTGCAATCTGCTGGTGGAGACCGGCACCGCGCGCGATGCGCATCATTTCGCCTGTCTGCTTGGCTTCGGCGCCACCGCGGTCTATCCGTACCTGGCCTATCAGAGCCTGTTCGCGATGGGTCGCAGTGGCGTGATCAAGGCCAGAGCGCTGGAGCCGCGTGAGCTCGGCCGCAGCTACCGGCGCGGCGTGCGCAAGGGTCTGCTCAAGATCCTGTCGAAGATGGGCATCTCGACCATCGACAGTTACCGCGGCGCACAGCTGTTCGAGATCATCGGCTTGGCCGCCGAAGTGGTAGAGCTGTGCTTCAGCGGCACACCCAGCCGCATCGCCGGTGCCGGCTTTGCCGAGATCGAGGCCGAGCAGTCGGCGCTGGCAGCGCTGGCAGACGACCCGAACGCCCATCTGGAAGCCGGTGGACTGCTCAAGTACGTCCACGGCGGCGAATACCACATGTTCAATCCGGACGTGATCGCAGCGCTGCAAGTGGCTGCACGTACCGGCGAGCAGGCCGATTTCCGCCGCTACAGCGCGCTCGTGAATGACCGGCCGCCGTCGGCACTGCGCGATCTGCTGCTGGTCGACCCTGTCGGACCGGCAATATCGCTGGACGAGGTCGAGCCGATCGAATCCATCGTCAAGCGCTTCGATTCGGCCGGGATGAGCCTGGGTGCGCTGTCGCCGGAAGCGCACGAGGCGCTGGCGATCGGCATGAACCGCCTTGGCGGGCGCTCGAACTCGGGCGAGGGCGGTGAGGATCCGGCCCGCTATGGCAACGAGAAGATGAGCAAGATCAAGCAGGTCGCGTCGGGGCGCTTCGGCGTCACGCCGGCCTATCTGGTCAATGCAGAGGTATTGCAGATCAAGATCGCGCAGGGCGCCAAACCGGGCGAGGGCGGTCAGCTGCCGGGGCACAAGGTCAATGAAATGATTGCCCGCTTGCGCTTCGCCAAGCCCGGCATCGGCCTGATCTCGCCGCCGCCGCATCACGACATCTATTCGATCGAGGATCTGGCCCAGCTGATCTATGACCTGAAGGAGATCAACCCGACCGCGCTGGTGTCGGTCAAATTGGTCGCCCACGCCGGCGTGGGCACGATTGCCGCCGGCGTGACCAAGGCCTATGCCGACCTGATCACGATCTCCGGTCATGATGGGGGTACCGGCGCCAGCCCGATCAGCAGCATCAAGTACGCCGGCACGCCGTGGGAGCTGGGTCTGGCCGAGGCGCATCAGACCCTCAGCCGCAATGGCCTGCGGCATCGGGTCCGATTACAGACCGATGGCGGTTTGAAGACCGCGCTGGACGTGGTCAAGGCGGCCATGCTCGGCGCCGAAAGCTTCGGCTTCGGCACCGCGCCGATGGTCGCGCTGGGTTGCAAGTATCTGCGTATCTGTCATCTGAACAACTGCGCCACTGGCGTGGCGACCCAGCACGAGGTACTGCGCAAGAAGCATTTCGTCGGCCTGCCCGAGATGGTGATGCACTTCTTCCTCGGCCTGGCGCAGGAAATGCGCGAACTGCTCGCCAGTCTCGGTGCGCGCT
>DAIMJK010000224.1:0-6344 GCA_036722245.1 Lysobacterales bacterium | reverse complement strand
CTGGACGAGCCGGTGCCGGCACTCAGCGCCGAGGAACAGGCCTTCGTCGACGGTCCGGTCGAGCAGGCCTGCGCGATGGTGTCGGACTGGCAGATCACCCACCAGCTGACTGATCTGCCTGAGGAGCTATGGGATTTCCTCAAGCGAAACAAGTTCTTCGGCATGATCATTCCGAAGCAGTACGGTGGTCTGGGCTTCTCCGCCCACGCCCATTCGGTGGTGCTGCAGAAGCTCAACAGCATCAGCCCGACGGTCGGTTCGACCGTGGCGGTACCCAATTCCCTCGGTCCGGCCGAGTTGCTGCTGCACTACGGCACCGAGGCGCAGAAGAACCACTATCTGCCGCGCCTGGCCGACGGCCGCGAGATCCCCTGCTTCGGTCTGACCAATCCGTGGGCCGGCTCGGACGCGACCTCGATCCCTGACTATGGCGTGGTCTGCACCCAGCAGCTCGACGGCAAGGACGTGCTCGGCGTGCGCCTGAACTTCGAGAAGCGCTACATCACGCTCGCGCCGGTGGCCACGGTCATCGGACTGGCCTTCCGCCTGCATGATCCCGATCACCTGCTGGGTGATAAGGAAGACATCGGCATCACGCTGGCGTTGATTCCGCGCGACACCGCCGGGCTGGAGATCGGTCGTCGTCACTTCCCGCTCAACGTGCCGTTCCAGAACGGGCCGTTTGCCGGCAAGGACGTATTCATCCCGATCGACCAGCTGATTGGCGGCAAGGACTACGTCGGTCAGGGCTGGCGCATGCTGGTCGAGTGCCTGTCGGTCGGCCGCGCGATCTCGCTGCCCTCGGGCGCGGCCGGCTCGGTCCGCATGGGTGCGCTGGCGACCGGAGCCTACGCCCGTATCCGCAAGCAATTCGGCATGGCGATCGGCCGCTTCGAGGGCGTCGAAGAAGCGCTGGCACGGATCGGCGGCTACAGCTACGCGATCAGCGCGCTGTCACGCGCCACCGCGGCAGCGGTCGATCGCGGCGAAAAGCCGGCCGTGACGTCGGCCATTGCCAAGTACCACACGACCGAAATGGGCCGCCAGGTCGCATCCGACGCGATGGACGTGCACGGCGGCAAGGGCATCATCCTGGGCCCCAGAAACTATCTCGGCCGTGCCTGGCAGGGCGCGCCGATCAGCATCACCGTCGAGGGTGCAAATATTCTGACCCGCAACATGATCATCTTCGGTCAGGGCGCTGTGCGCTGCCATCCGTTTGTACTGCGTGAAATGGAAGCGGCCGACATCGCCGATCCGCTGCGGCGGCTGGAAGCCTTCGACGGGGTGCTGTTCGAACACATCGGTTTCGCCATGTCGAACGCCGTGCGCAGCTTCGTGTTCGGCCTGACCCACAGCTTCGTCGGCAACTTCTCGGTCCCGGGCGACGCCTACACCCGTCGCTACTACCGCAAGCTGGCGCGCTACTCGGCCGTGCTGGCGCTGATCGCCGACACCGCGATGTTGCTGCTGGGTGGACGTCTGAAACAGAAGGAACGCTTGTCTGCCCGCCTGGGCGATGTGCTCAGCCAGCTCTACATCGCCTCGGCCATGCTCAAGCGCTACGAAGACCAGGGCCGTCCGGTGCTCGACCGACCGCTGCTGGCATGGGCCTTCCACGACGCGATCTTCAAGATCCAGACCGCGATCGACGGCTTCCTGCGCAACTTCCCGGTCAAGCCGGTGGCGATCGCGCTGCGCCTGCTGGTGTTCCCGATCGGACGCCGCGAGCGCATCCCCAGCGACCGCCTCGGCCATCGCGTCGCGACCCTGCTGATGTACCCGAACGAAGCCCGCGAGCGGCTCGGCCAGTACACCTACCTGAGCCCGACCGAGCACAATCCGGTCGGCCGGATGGAGCAGTTGCTGGTCAAGGTGATCGAAGCCGAGCCGATCGAACGGAAGCTGCACAAGGCGATCAAGACCGGCGAGTTGCAGGTCATCGACCCGGCTCAGTTACTCGACGAGGCCCGCAACCAGGGCATCCTCAGCGCCGAGGAGCACGCCCTGCTCACCGACGTCCGCGCCGGCACCCTGGAAGTCATCTCGGTCGACGACTTCGACCACAGTGAACTGGTCGGCGGCCAGCAGGCAAGCGCGCAGGAATCGGGCACCGAGTCGAAAGCGGAGTATCGGTCAGCAGCTTGAGAGCGAGGGCCCAGTAGAGCAAGAGCAGAGCAGCGGGCCCCTGCCCTGCTCTTCTGGGCCCTGGGCCCTGGGCCCTGGGCCCTGCTCATTGATGCGGTTGGCGGAGCTCACCGACATCCTACGTCGCAATGCCGGAGCGCTTCTGGGCCCGGGCTTTGCTCTTCTGGGCCCTGAGCCCTGAAACCTGCTCTTCCCTCAGCCCTGCTCTCAGTACATACCCGTTTCCAACCGGGCCTCCTCGCTCATCATCGAGGCGTTCCAGGGTGGGTCGAAAACGAGTTCGACGTCGGCTTCGGTGATGGTGGGGATCGCTTCGAGCTTGTCGCGGACGTCGGCAACGAGGACTTCGCCCATGCCGCAGCCGGGGGCCGTCAGTGTCATCTTGACGCCGACCTTGCGTCCGCCATCAACGTTCTCCAGTACGCACTCGTAGACCAGCCCCAATTCGACCACGTCGATCGGGATTTCCGGATCGAAGCAGGTCTTGAGTTGCTTCCAGACCAGATCTTCGACATCAGCATCGGTGGCGTCTTGTGGCAGTTCCGGCTTCACCGGCACCGGCTTGCCGAGCGCATCGGCATCCTCGCCGGCAATCCGGAAAAGATTGCCGTCCAGGTAGACCGTGAAGCTGCCGCCGAGCGATTGCGTGATATACCCGATCGATCCGGCCGGCAATTTGACCTGCTCGCCTCCCGGCACCATGATCGCCGTGCAGTCCCGGCCCAGATTGAAGGGTTCACTGGTGGAGCTGTACATGGGTGACCTGCGTGCCAGCCTTCGCGGCGTTGCGTGAATAGCCGCCAAAGATACCATGCAGGGGCTGAACTGGCCGTAGGGGCAATCACTGTGGGTGCGATTCAAAGTGATGTTTCCGAGGGGCTCGCGGTGGTTGGGCCCAGGGCTCAGGGCCCAGGGTCCAGCATGGTCAGCAGCCGACTCAAGGCGAGTCAGAACGCGATGGCTGCGTTGCGGTGCTGGCTGGCCGCGATCGCGCTGGTATGCATGAGCGCGGCCCACGCGCTGGATCCGCGGCGCGCGGCCGAAGACTACGTGGTCGACCACTGGGGCATCGGTGCCGGCCTGCCGCAGGTCTCGGTGACTTCGATCGCACAGGATCGAACCGGCTATCTGTGGCTCAGCACCCAAGGCGGGTTGGCGCGATTTGATGGACTGAATTTCCGCGTCTACGGCGCCGCCGACCTTGTCGGCTACGACCCGGCCATCCAGGATCGCGTATGGGCCGATGCCGCCGGTCGGCTCTGGTTGGCGACCCCACGCGGCGCCGCCTGGATCGAGGACGACGCGCTGCAGCCGGTTGCCGGCCTCACTGCGAAGGTCGGTCAGGTTCACACTTTTGCCGACGGTCCGGGCGGCAGCGTCCTGATCGGTACCGATCATGGTCTTTACGCCTTTGCCGATGGCCCGGCGCAACAACTGGGCCTTGGCGACGTTCGCGTCTATGCGCTGCTGGTCGATGGCGACCAGATCTACGCCGGCAGTGACGAGCGGGTTTTCCGCATACGCGCCGGCATCGCCGAACGGGTCGAAGCGACTGAGTCGATACAGGGGATCCGCTTTCGCCAGCTCATCCGGGTCGGCAATCGCAGCTATGTGGGTAGTTCCCGCGGTCTGTTCGAACTGCGTGGGGGCCTGTTGGAGCGTCCACAGTGGGCCGCTTCGTTGGCTCCGGTATCGATCGAGGCCCTCGGCAGCGATCGCGACGACAACCTCTGGATCGGCCTGCTCGACGGCCTCTGGCGCTATCACCCGGAGCGCGGTCTGGAACGCGCCTTCGATCGGCTCGACGATGTCCAGGCCTGGATTGCCGCGTTTCATGAAGATGCCGATGGCAACCTCTGGGTGGGCAGCTACACGACCGGCCTGTCGCGCTGGTGGAACGGTTGGGCGCAGCGCATCGGCAGCCAGCATGGCTTGAGCGACCCCTTCGTCTGGAGCGTCGCGCGCGGACCCGACGAGCGGGTCTGGTTCGGCACCGCCACTGGGCTGTGGCGGCTGGATACCTCAGGGTCGCCGGTACTGGTCAGCAGTACGCTGGAATTGCCCAACAGCGCCGTCTACAACCTCTATTTCGATCGTGATGGCCAGGCCTGGCTGGGCACCCGCTCGGGCATGGCGCTGTGGGATGGCAATGTACTGCGGCAGCCGGAGGTGTGGTCGCCGCTACGCCAGGCGCAGATCAATGCTGTGCTTGAGCAGGGTACGGGTCGTTACTGGATCGGCACCAGCGCCGGCCTCCATCTGCAGGAACAGGGGCTGCTCAAGCGCTACGGCAGCGACGAAGGGCTGGATGTGGCGCCGGTGCGCAGTCTGGTCGCGCTGGATGAACAACTCTATGTGGGCACCGAGCAGGGTCTGTACGTGGGCGTGGAAGGTCGCTTCCGGCGCGTCGGCGGCAACGCCGTCCTTGATCAGGCACTTATCACGACGATGAAGCCGGTGCTCGGCAACAAGCTCCTCATTGGCACCTTCGACGACGGTCTGTTCCTGCTTGATCTGGCAGGGATACGCGCGATCGGCGAGCCGGAGGGTTTGCCGTGGCCCCAAGTGGCCAATCTGCAGGTGGACCGGACCCATGTATGGGCGAGCGGCCCGCGTGGCGTCTACCGTTTCGGTCTGAATGAACTCGAAGGCCTGATCGGCCATGGCGCGCCGCTACGGCCGCAACCGATCTTGAACGAGGCACGCGATGCCCGCGGTGGTCAGCGTCTGCGCTGCTGCAATGCCGGCGCCATCAGTCGCGGACTGATCCTTGGCGGCAAACTCTGGTTCCCCAGCCTCAACGGTCTGGTCCGGATCGACCCGGCCAGCATCAAGCCGCCGCAGAGCCTACCCCGGATCATCATCGAGGAGGTCCTGAGCGACGGTGGCGGACAATGGCAGGCGCAATCCCCGCTGCACCTTGCGGCAGCGGATCGTGACCTCACCCTGCGCTATACCGCTCTGAGCTTCCGCGATCCGGAGGGCTTGCGCTTCCGCCATCGGCTGGTCGGCTATGAAGAGGAATGGCAGCCTTTCCGACCGCAGCGCTATGCGCGTTACACCAATCTGGCGCCGGGCCATTACAGGTTCGAGGTGCAGGCCATGGCAGGCGATGGTCGCTTGGCCGAGGATCAAGCCGAACTGGCACTGATCATTCCGCCGACGCTGACCGAGACGCTCTGGTTCCGAACCTTGCTGGTGTTGCTGCTCGCACTGCTGCTGACGCTGGTCGGGATCTGGACACGCCGCCAGAGCCGGTTGCGCGAACAGTTGCTGCAACACCAGGTGGCGCGTCGTACCGAGGAGTTGCGGCGGGCCAACGAGCGCCTGCGCAATGCCAATCAGGCGCTTGCCGCCGAGAGCCTCACCGACGGCCTGACCGGTCTGAAGAACCGGCGCTTTCTGGCCCGTCATCTCGGTGAATGGCGGCGCCAGCGGCTGCTCGGCGAGTCCGAGGCGACCGATCGGCTGTGGTTCTTCCTGATCGATCTGGACCACTTCAAGCGGGTCAATGATCAACTCGGCCATCTGGCTGGAGACGAAGTGCTGCGGCAAGTCGCCCAGTTGCTGATCCGGCTCGCCGGCGAGCGCGGCCAGGCCTTGCGCTGGGGCGGCGAGGAATTTCTGATCCTGCTGCCGGAGCAGGAACTCAAGTCCGCCGACGGCTACGCCGAGCGTATCGTCAAGGCAGTGCGCCGGGCCGATTTCAGGGTCAACGAGACCACCCCGGTGCATCTGACCACGTCGGTGGGCGTGGCAGCGTTCCCCGCCCTGGCCGATGGCAGCGATCTGGTGGACTGGGCGCTGGCGATGGAAATGGCGGACGCGGGGCTCTACCATAGCAAGCTCAACGGTCGTGACAGCTGGTCGCGACTGCAGCCCTCGGCCGAGGCGCGCTATCGCGATTTTGCGGCGGGTTTCGGATCGCAGGTCGACGAGGTGCTCAACCGGGGACTGGCCACCTGGCACAGCAGCGCTGCCGGCAACGGACCAGCTTGACCACCCGGCCTGGATGTCACCCCACCGTATTTCAACCTCAGCTCCAGCGCCAATGCTGCACGAGCCGGGCCGCTGGCCGTCGGCGCCGGCAATGGTGATGGCGCGCTCCGGAAACCTCAGATGCTCAATGTCCTGATCGGAACCCTGACCCTGCTGCTGGCCGGCAATGCACTCGGGGCAACCTGGGCCCTGTTCGC
>DAIMJK010000223.1:0-6366 GCA_036722245.1 Lysobacterales bacterium | reverse complement strand
TCATATCGGCGTAGTTGCTGCCGTTGACGGCGGCCAGCCGGGGCGGACCGGCAACGCGACGTACGAAGCGCAGGCCGCCATAGAACGCGTCGAAGGCCTCATCCATGGCGGCGCTGTCGAGGTCGGGCGCGGCAAACTGCAACGTCGCGTAGATGCCGCGCACGATCGGCGCCGAGTGCGTGACCAGCGACCAGTCAAACTTCCAGCCGACCGCCGCCACCGCGTCGGACACCTCGAACCGGTGCTGATGCGCCAGCGGCTTGTAAGCGCGGAAATCCTGTGCCCGGCTCGGGTGGTGGGTGGTGTCGGAGGCCTTCGCACCCGATCCGCTCGATCCGGTGATCGCCGAAACGGCCATCAGGGAGGGTCGTAACTCGGGCTCCAGTCCGGCCAGCCAGAACATGCCCAGACTGATCGCGGTGGCGAAGCAGCCTGGATTGGCGATACGCCGAGCCCCCGCCATGCGTTGCGGCCACCAGTCGGCGAGGCCGTAGACAAAGTCGTCCAGATGCTCCGGGCAGGGATGCGCGCCGCCGTAGGCGCGTACGAATTCGGCGGGATCGCGCAGCCGAAAATCGCCCGACAGATCGATCACCGTCAACCGATCAGCCAGCCCCAGCGCCGCCCATTGCTGCGCGTACTCCACATATCGCCGAGCAAACTCGCCGTGCGGCAGTGCCGCGAACAACACCGGCCGCTTGGCGCCAGCCAACGCGGCCCAGTCTGGCTCGGCCCGAAACACCCCATCGACCAGCCCGCGCAGTTGCGGATGCACCTGCGAGACCTCCAGCCCCGCCTGACTGTGCGCCACGCCCTGAATGTCGGCCACGTCCGGATGCTGCAGCAACCAGCGATACAACTCACCGCCGCCGTAGCCGGAGGCTCCAAGAATCGCGGCCGAGACCGTCATGATGGCAGTACCAAGGCAAACTGGATGCGCAGCTCGGCCATGGAGCCGAGGGCCCAGGGCTCAGGGCCCAGGGCCCAGTAGAGCAACATCGGCTCGACTTCGACTCTGCTGCAGAAATCTGCGTTCGCGATTTCCATCCTTCCTCCAGACGAGACTACTGGCCCGAGTACAAAGACTACCCGCTACGTTTCTTTGCCCTGGGCCCTGGGCCCTCTACCTCAAAACCTTGGCCTTCACGCGATCCAACACAAAGGCCCCCAACGCCGCCCCATTCACCCGCGCATTGTGCGCCGGCACGCCGAGGCGTTCGACGAAGCGCTGCCCGACCGCGTTGTCGGTGGCCGGGCCGGCGACCAGGTCGACGGCTATCCCGTACTCGCGTTGGAGCACGTCGAGCCCGCCGGCGACACCGACCGGGTCGTTGGCGCAGAACAGGAAAACCGCGGTCTGAGCGCGCAGCGCCGGATCGGCGAGGATGGCCTGTACGCCGTACTCGCCGAGAATCCCGTCACCGGTCTCGGCAACAATCACCTCGGCGCCCAGATGGGCCAGCTCGCCCAGAACGACGTGCGCCGTCTCGGCGGCATTCTCCGGACCAGAACACACGACTCCAGCATCGGTGAAATCGGCGATCAGCTCGGCGCCGTGGTCGTACATCGACAACACATCGCGCATCAGCGAGATCCCGGTCAGCTTGGCCCCACCGACCCGATAGCCGGCCTGGTGCAGCGCGCGCACCACGGCGCAGGCAGCGAAGGTCTTGCCGGCGTTCATGCAGGTACCGATGATCCAGACCACTGGCACTCTCGGCGCTTCCGGCCGCAGCACCAAGGCGTCGTGGGCGACATGGCCAGGAATACCTTGACGCGACTGGAACTCCGGGAAGACCTGCACCTGACCGAGCACCTCGAGCTCGAAGGGCGGCCCGACGTCGGGGTTCCACGACAGCGCCTTGCCCATCACGCCGCCGATGTTGAGCATGTTGATGCGATCACCGATCGCAAGCCGCTCCGGCACCACGCCCTCGTAGCCATGCAGCGCATGCCGCTTGCCGAGCGCACCAATGACCAGATCGCCATCGTGCAGGGTCATCCAGCGCCCGCCGACATCTTCGAGCTGGTTGTAGGCGGACTTCTCGCCGTGCACCCGCACCGCCAGCACCGAGCCCTCGCGGCAGTCGATCTGCTCGCTCAGAGTGACGTTGCGGTGCAGCTTGAGGTTGCGGGTGACGGAGGCGATCTTGTCTACGGTGAGGCGGATCATGGGGGTGGATTCCGTTGGGGAGCGCGGTGAGTTGGTGAGCGAGGCTGTAACTACTTTTCAGGGCCCAGGGCTCAGGGCCCAGGGCCCAGAAAGAGCGGCGCTGTCGCGAGATTGAACAAACCAGAGATTGGAACCCAAACCAAGCAGAGTCGCCTACGCGGACAACCCTGGCTAACGCCGCGCTCTACTGTGCCCTGGGCCCTGAGCCCTGGGCCCTCGCTTGCTGGGCCCTGGGCCCTCGCTTGCTGGGCCCTGGGCCCTGAGCCCTGGGCCCTCGGTTGCTGGGCCCTGAGCCCTGGGCCCTTTTCAGAGAACCCCATGCCCCGACGCAGTCTCACTCCGCACCTCGCGCTGCGGCCAAAGCGATCTGCTGGCCGATGCCGAAGATCTTGGCGTAGCCGGCGGCTTCCTCGCCGGTCCAGGCCTTGGCGCCTTCGCCGTAGCTGGCGATGCGGCTTTGCATCAGGCTGTGCGGGGAGCGCACGCCCTGGACTTCGAAGCCGTGCGGCCGCAGCAACAGACGGACGTCCCCAGTGACGCTGCGCTGGCTGGACAGCAGCAGCGCTTCCAGATCGCGTGCGAGTGGATCGAAGGCGTGCCCTTCGTGGACCAGCGAGCCGTACAGCGCGC
Source organism: Lysobacterales bacterium (assembly GCA_036722245.1). Lineage (GTDB taxonomy): Bacteria > Pseudomonadota > Gammaproteobacteria > Xanthomonadales > SZUA-5 > JAWLAT01. The sequence goes on along the minus strand of DAIMJK010000223.1, from coordinate 3,563 downwards.
CGAGCGATTCCTTCCAGAACAGCTGCTTGCCCGACAGCACCAGCTTCTCCAGCTCGCGATGGGCGGCGATCAGCAGATGCGCGGCGGGTGCCTCGAAACCGACTCTGCCCTTGATGCCGAGGATCGTGTCGCCCAGATGGATGCCGCGGCCGAGCCCAAACCGCCGGCCGAGCTGGTTCAGCTGCTCGATCAGTGCCACCGGGTCACCGGGTTGGTCGTCGATCGCGACCGGTGTGCCGCGCTCGAAGCTGATCTGCAGACTGTGCGGCGGCTGGGCCGGATCGACGAGCCCGCCGGGCCAGGCGTCGTCGGGCAGATGCTGCCAGCTGTCGTGGGTCTCCTGGCCACCGACTGAAGTGCCCCACATGCCCTCGTTGACCGAATAGCGCTTCGCTCTTGCCGGCACCTCGACCCCGCGCGCGGCGAGATCGGCCAGCTCCTGCTCGCGCGAGATCGCCAGCTGACGGATCGGCGTGATCAGGGTCAGTTCAGGGCACAGCGCGCGAAAGGCGACGTCGAAACGGACCTGATCATTGCCGGCGCCGGTTGAGCCATGCGCTATCGCCTGCGCGCCGATCTCTTTGGCCAGCAAGGCCAATCGGCGCGCCTGGCAGACTCGCTCGGCCGACACACTCAGCGGGTACATCTGGCCGCGCAGTACGTTGCCATAGAGCAAATAGCGCAGCCAGTCGTTCCACAGCTCGGCGCGCGCATCGACGTGGTGATGGGCGACCGCGCCGAGTTGCCTGGACAGCGCCGCGATGCGCGCTCTCTCGGCGCTATCGAAACCACCGGTGTCGATGGTCAATGTGGCCACCTCAAAGCCCTGTGACTGCAGCCAGCTGACACACCAGCTGGTATCCAGGCCACCGGAAAAAGCCAGCGCACACAATCCCCTTGATGTCTCCATGGTCATCCCTGAGTCGTCTTCGTTGTCGCAGCTGCCGCGAGGGCGCCGAACAGGCTTGCCGGAAGGGCATCCAGCATCTGGCGTCGCCCGCCGAGCCATTCGGCGCTGCGGAGCAGTTCCGTGGCGGACTGCTCCAGTCCAAGCTGCCCCAGGCCGCCCAGATGGCTGGCGCCGGGTTCGCGCTCGGCCTGGAAGCTGCCGTCTGCCAGCTCCTCGGCCACTTGTCGATAGGCATCGCGAAAGGGCAAGCCATCGGCGGCCAGCCGACTGGCCCGATGAGCGGCGTAGAGTTCCTCGCTCATGCCGGCATCGCAACGCCCCGAATCCAGCTCGAGGCCGTCGATCACCCGCGTGAGCACGTCGAACAAGCTGCCGGCCAGATCGATTGCACGCAGCAGCGGCGCCTTGCCGAGCTGGAAATCGCGGTGATAGCTCGACGGCAGGCCGCTCATGATCTGGCGATGGCCATCGGCCAGCCCATAAAGCTCCCGGCAACGAGCGCGGCCGAGTTCAGCCACATCCGGATTGCGCTTGTTCGGCATGATCGACGAGCCGGTCGTGGCCGCCACCGGCAGCCGGAAATAGCCAAACTCCTCGCCCGAGTACAGCGCCAGATCCCAACACAGCTTCTCCAGCCCGAGCGCCACCGAGGCGATCCAGTCGAGCAGCGCCTGGCCGTGCCGGGACCGTCCGTTCTGGACGTCGATGGTCGCCCGCTGGACCCGGCTGAATCCGAGTAGTCCGGCGCAGTACTCGCGGTCTATCGCCAGCGGCACACCAAACCCGGCCGCCGAGCCAGCCGGACAGCGATCGAGCCGCTGCCATAACCCGGGCAGCGCTTCGAGTTCCTCAACCAAACCATCGACGAAGGCTGCCGCCCACTGACCCACACTGCTCGGCATCGCGCGCCGCAGATGGGTATAGCCAGGCAGCGCCTGCTGCGCATGGCGCTTGCCGAAGCGGTGCAGGCTGCGTCCCAGCTGAAGCACGCCCTGGCCCAGATCAAGCACCGCCTGGCGCTGCAGCAGCCGCAGTGCAAGCACGACCTGATCGTTGCGCGAGCGGGCCAGATGGATTCGCTTTCCCGTTTCGCCCAGGCGCTCGGTGAGCGCAGCCTCGATCGCGGTGTGGCCGTCCTCCAGCGCCGGATCGATGGCCAGCTGCCCGGCCCGACTCTGCCCATACAACGCGCCCAAGGCCGCCTGCAGCGCCTGCGCATCGCTGACCGTGAGCAGGCCGACCTTGCCCAGCATGCGCGCGTGCGCGGCGCTGCCGAGGCAGTCAAAGGGCAACAGTTGCAGATCCAGCTGCGGGTCTTCGCCAACCGTAAAGCGATGAATCGCCTGGTCCAGCGGCAGACCCTTGGCCCAGAGCGTGCCCGGCTGCATCAGACTTCCTCGCGCACCATCATCGTGCCCGAACCCTCATTGGTGAAGATCTCCACCAGCAGCGCGTCGGCCTGGACGCCTGACACCAGATGTACCGACTGCACCTCGTGGTTGAGCGCGTACTTGATCGCAGCCGACTTGGGCAGCATTCCGGCGCTCAACTCGCCGCGCGCTTCCATCTCCTCGAGCTTGGCGAGCGTGGCGTAGCTGACCAGCGAACTCTGGCTCTGCGCATCCCGCAGCAAACCGGGCACACCCATCATGAAGAACAGCTTCTCGGCCCCGAGTGCGGCGGCGATGTGGGCGGCCACGGTATCGGCATTGGTGTTGTAGACCTGACCCTCGCTGTTTCCGGTCAGCGGTGCGATCACCGGCACATAGTCCTTGGCGGTCAGATCCAGCAACAGCTTCGGATCGATGCCCTCGATGTCACCGACCAGTCCAAAGTCGAACAGCTTGTCGGTCCCTCCCTCGGCGCCCAGATACAGCGGTGCCCGCTTGCGCGCCCGCACCATCCCGGCGTCCACCCCGGTCAATCCCACCGCCGGCACCGCGACCCGGTTCAGCTCGGCAATCAGTTCGTTCTGGACCACTCCGCCCAGAACCATTCTGGCCGCATCCAGCACCTCTGGTGAAGTCACGCGCCGGCCGTGATGCTTCTCAACTGGCAGATCCAGCTTCTCGCACAGCTGATCCAGTCGCTTGCCGCCGCCATGAACGATGACCAGCCGGATCGACAAGGTCCACAACACGCCCAGCTGCTCGACCACCTTGCGGCGCGTATCCGGATCGTCCAGCACCTCACCGCCGAGCTTGACCACGAAGGTCTTGCCACGGAATTCGCGCAAGTATTTCGATAGACCCTTGAGGGCGTCGTAGGGATTTGGGGCGAAGGGCATTTCGTTTTTCCTTGGATTAGATTATTGCTTTAGGGGGATAAGAGCAGTTTCAGGCTTCAGGGGTGAAGAGCCGTTTTAGGTTTTAGGTTTTAGGTTTTAGGGTAGATCAAAAGCAACAGCTTGAGCCCCCGAGCGGGTTGCGCCCGAGCGGCGCTCCCCGACCTAGCTCTCGGTCTTGTAGCGAGGTTCCTGCTCTGGATCTGGCTCTTCGCTCTCGCTCTTACCCTAAAACTTAAAACCTAAAACCTAAAACGGCCTTCTTCTAGCCTCACTCATCGCCTCTCCTCAATCCCAAACATCCAAGCCAGAAGCCCCATCTGCACAAACACCCGGTTCCCCGCCTGCTGCACGACCATCGAACGTGGC
>DAIMJK010000222.1:0-6390 GCA_036722245.1 Lysobacterales bacterium | reverse complement strand
GTCGTTGCCCGAGTACAACTCGGGGTTCCGTGTGCAAGCGCCGGTCTCACCGGGAGCCCCGAGTTGCACTCGGGTCGTCGCGCAGAGACTCGCTTTCCCGGGTTGCGATCAACTCCGCTGCGGGCACGAAACGACTCACCTCCAGTCAACAGCATTCCGCAGCACCGAACGCCTGCGGCTCAGGTCGCCTCCTTGCCCATGTTCGTAGAGACGATCTACAACGATATCCAGGTCCAATGAGACATCTCCCACACGATCCCTACCTTGGCGCTCAGACCCCGCGACAGCATGATTGGCTGGCAACAGCTTGCGTTCCACACCGCGGTTGCGAGACAGCAGGGTCAGCCCTGCCCAGTGCCGAGGGTGTGCGTACACGCGGCCCCTGAGCAGCTCCGTTCTGGCCTGGGTCATTGCGTATCCGGCATTGCCCTCGGAGCCAACCAGATGGCGATAGAACTGGGTCATGAAAGCCGCGGCCGATGCGTCTGGAATCTCCCACAAAGTGCCGACGACCACCTGCGCGCCCTGCTCGATCAGCGCCTGTCCCAGCCCGTAGCTTCCGACACCGCGATAACGTTCCCCGAGCAGTGAATCGCAGCTACTCAGCACGATTAGGGCGTTGCGGAACGGCCGACTGAGCAACTGACTTTGACTGACAAAGCCGGTCTGCTGCGCTTCTCCGTCCGGGCCAGCCACCGCCAGTCCGACAATATGCGCCTGGTCTGGGCTGAAGTAGCCGTGCGTGGAGACATGCAGGATGTGCGCGCTCCGGGCTTGCTCGGAAAGCAGATTCTCCGCCGTCGCGGCAGCACCAAGGAACCGATGCAGCGGGCGATCGGCGAAGAGTTCGCTGACCATGTGAGCTTCGGCAAGACTGAAGTCCAGCAGGGGCAGGCTGTGCAGCCATCCCTGCGCAGCGTTATCTCGCGCGTCCGATGCCGCGGTGCTGAACGTCGGCGAAGCGAAAATGGCGACGCTGGAGGACGTAGTGAGCTGGCGATCGTCAGCGCGGGCATAGGACTCCAGGTGGCTTACCCGGACCAGTTCGAACTCCGTACCCAGAGGGCGATACAACTGCTTGCCCTCGGCCAGATCGATTGCCGCAAAGGGAATGCTGAAGGTGCTCTCGTCGGTGACCAGCAGGATCCGCTGGATCTGCCCGGAGCGCAGCTGTGCCAGAGGCAGCACGGCGGCCAGCGCTCGCAAGGGCGCGCGCACGTCCGGCTGATTCGGATCGTGGATCACCCGATGTGCCTGTTCGACCATTCCCGAAATGGCGGCGAGCGGCGGAATCGGAACGGCGCTGACCTCACTTCCGGACGATATCAGGACGATGCTGATGGAAGGTCGGACGTAGTAGCGCAGCAGGATCTCGCCGTCCGTTGGAACAAAGGGGGCGCGGCCTGCCTCGTCTGGTGCGCGCGCCGCTGCGACAGGATTCCGCGCAGTGATCTGATCGGAGCGGACCTGGATATAGGCTTCGCGGGCCATGTCGCGGCGGTGCGCCAGCGTGCGCAGAAGTCTGGCATGCTCAGCGGCATCGGCAGCCCGGCTTCCCTGCTGGTCGACCCCCTGCTGGTCAACCAGGGTCCGCTCCAGCGCCGCCAGTTGATTGAGTAGCTGAAACTCCTGATCCGGCGGCGGGCGCAGATCAATGGACACGGCACTCGTGGCATGGGCACGGTCCATCAGCTGGGCCAGATAGCCAGGATCCTTGTCCCACAGATAGCTCGCCAGCGCTTCGATGAGTCCATCGACGCGCGAGACCCAGGCCATCGAGTTCACCCCGGACCGAGTCGCATCCAGCGCAACCAGACGTGCAAGTTCCAGACCTTCCCGCGCGGCCTCGACCACCTGTGCAAGCTCATTGCGGGAGGCGAAATACCGCACCGAAGTGGCGGCGTACTCGATCTGCTGAATGGGGTTCGCCTTGCGCTGCCGGCTTGCCGTCTGCGCTTGATCCAGCAGTTCGCGCAGCTTCAGCCGAATCGGCTCCGCGGCCCGCGGCTGATGTCCTTTCGTCGCAATATCGAACAGCACCAGGCCCGCATCGATGCGCTGCTCCCGCAGTGAGCGAGGGTCACTCCAGGCCAGATTCGCGTACTGCTCGGCCAGTTCAAGATCGCCCATTGCCAGGTGGTCGCGGGCAACCTCGATGCTGGCCGGGATGCTTCGGTAGCTGTTCTCGATCTGAAAATGTGCCAGGGTATCCAGGTGCCCCTGCAAGGCCTGATCCAGGTTGCCGTTGATCCGGTCGATCGTCGCCAGCTTGGACAGCGTGGGGTAATAGTCGTTACCGTCAGCCGGCACATGCGGCGCGATGGCGCGCTGGAAATAGCGGCGGGCCGTTTCCACTTCACCGAGCTTCAGATACGCATCGGCGATGAAATAGTAGTCGTTCGCCAGCGCATCAGCGTCCCCCAGCTCGATCGAGTTCGCGATCATTTCGCGGATGACCTGGGTTGCCTCCACGAAGCGACCTGTCAATACCTGATGATAGGAGAGGTTCGCGAGCACTCGGGTGCGTTGGCTCGTCAGCCTGTCCTCTGGCGCGAACTGCTGCAACGCCTCCGTCAGCAGAACCTCGCTGGCATCCAGATCGTCCTGCTGGAATCGGGCGTGCCAACTCAGGCGCAGGAACTCGGCAAGGCAGTAGCGTCGATCTTGCGATCTGGACTGATTGACCAGCCGCTGCAACTCGGCGTTGAGCTCCGTGTAGCCGGTCGTGGGCCCGGCTCGATTCAAGGCAGCTGCGACCGCAGCGCCAACTCGCTCGATCTCCAGTCCCAGCGGAACCGATTCTGTGCGGCACAGCTCGGAGAAGTAGAACGGCGCTGCCGAGGCCGGCCCAGCCTGCTGAAGAAAAAGCAGCGCGCAGGTGGCGAGCACTCGATACATCGACCTACCTCTTGTACGGCTTCCAGATGTAGGAGGAGGCAGCAACTCTGCCCTCCGCGTTGGTCCATTCGATCCGGTCGGTCAATTCGGTCAGCTCCGGCGGGTCCATGTGACCATCCCAGCGCGTGCGCCAGATGGTCCATTTGGTGACTTTCCATCCGGACATGTCGTTGGCGTCGCCCTGAGGGACGCGATCATCGAGCAGGTGCTCATTGGGTAGTCCGGCGTTGACCACCCGCAGCTGCAGGGTCTTGAGCACCGCAATGAACTTGTCGGTCCAGTTCCGCTCAGGTTCGACGACTTCCACGACGGCGAATTGACCGCTCGGATCTGCGCGCAGCCTGAAGTTGCACACTCCCCGAGTGAGGTCGGTGGGGTGGTACTCAAGCAGGTCGCCACGGGCTATCGCATCGATGATGGGTGCGGTGACGACCATCGTATGTTCATCCGAGCCAGCCTTCACCACCCAGTTATCCAACGCGTTTGCCATACTGTCTCTCCTGGTTGTCAACAAACTCGAAGATGGCTCGCATATCGAGCGCCCGATCAGTCCGGCCGCTGCGAAGCAAGGCCGCATCAATCAGCGTCTGACCTGCGCTGTCCAGACGCCGCTTGACCAGCTCTGGCCGGTACACACCGTGCCTGAACACCGATGGCGTGGCGAGTCGAATCGCGTTTTGCAAGGTCTCGGCCACGATCAAGCTTCCCAGAGTACCCAGCCGGTGACCAGTCTCGTTCAGTTCCGCTTCCAGCAGTATGTAGGGTAGCAACGGCAGGTCTCTCACTGGCAGACCCAAGGCGAACGTTCGGTCATTGCCCAGGCGTCGCAGATGCAGGCGAGGATCGATACGCGGCAAGCCGTCGACGCCCTGCAGGAGGGCGGCCACGTATTCCAGCCCCGGTCGCAAGTCCGCTCCTGCTTCCAGGTTTCTGCGCACCACGTCCTGCGGAGCGCCACCGGCATCGTTTACCGAGCTCATATCCGCTGTAATGGCCGCATCGATGCGCATCGCACGCTGTGGTCGGATTTCCGGGTCGATCTCGAAAAAGCGGCTCCAGCAGATCTGGAATTCCGACGGAATGGGCGATCCGCGGAGGAACAAGTCGGTGAGCTTGACTGCGCGCTTCACATCGTTCAGGGCGTAGGATCGACGAACCATGCTGTGCCCAAACCTGAACGCCGCCCGTGAGAACTCCGGCGCAATTTCCGTTTCATCGAATCCCAGATGGCGCTCGCCGCGCCGAAAGCAGGCGTCGAAGATATGTGGCTGGAGGATGCGCTGCAGGTAGTCTTCGATGACTACTGTCTGAAACAGAAGCACCGTCTGCTCGCGCGCGGCGGGTTCACTCCGCTCATGCTCGAAAAATCGGTTATGAACCTTCTGCCAAACGCAGTGCAGCTGCGCGATGATCAGGTTTTCGTCATTCCTCGGTTCCGGGATCAGGGCGCGACCGCCACCATCGCGCGTGACGTCCCACGGACGTTCCGGATCATGGACAAAGCGTCCATCCGTCAGGTGGTCAGATGACTGTTCGAAGGTCGACCCGTACAAGCTGTCCAGACTCAATCTGGCCTGGACCGTGCGGGAATCGCTCTCCTGCCGGGTTGGCGCAACGATGTCATGCGAAATCAGCTGGCCGAGGTAGGTATACCCTGCCGGAATGTTTGACTGGTACTGATCACCTTTCGTAATCTCGCTCGCAAGCCTTACCAGATCGACCGTCATTGCGTTCCCCCGAACCGCAAGCCGAAGCGCCTGACGCTATGGGTGCATCCACCGCGCCATTTCTCTCACCTCACGGGGCAAGCAGTCCCCCTCAATCGACTGAAACCTGCTCCTCGGCCAGCACGGTTCCGTCGCCTCTACGCAAGCTGAGTAGTGTGGGGTCATTCGCAAACAGGGCAACGGGCAGCGCCAACTGGACGTCGCCGAGATAGTCTGAGGACAGCCCGGTCGTCTCCAGGATCTCCTCCCCGTTCCTGGAAAGCAGCAGCGTCAGGTCGTCTTCCGACGTGGCAATAGGCAGACGCAGGACGATCAGTTCCTCCCCCGGGCGGCGATCGATGCGGACGATGGACTGCGCGCCACGGTTGGTGTCGATCACGATGGTTCGAATGTTGGGCTGCACCACCGGCCCCTGAGCGTTCTGGAACGGCAGAACAAGGGCAATTCCTAGCAGCAGGCCGACCGCGCCGCAGACCATTGTCGGTAGCGCAAACCAGCGCCGCCCAGCAACGGGCGATGTCCTGCGGGGCAGATACATCTGCAAAGCCGAAGCAGCTTCCAACTGGTCCAGTGTCTCCGGATCGTCCAGATAGAATTGCTCGAACTCGGCCTGCTCGGCAATGGACAGCTCGCCGCGCAGATACTTCATGACCGTATCGTTTTTTTTCACGTAGTGCTTAGTCATCATGGCCGAATGCTCCATTCGCGCTGACCATAGCTATCAACCGATTGATCGCACGACTCTTGAGCTTGTCAAAGTGAGTCGAGCTGACACTGAGCTCCTTGCACAGATCGGCCTTGTCGATCTCGTCGACGAAATAGCGAGTAAGCAAGATCCGATCGCGTTCCGCATTTAATTCGGCAATGATCTGGGTGACATAGATGGCGATTTGTGTCTTCTCCAGACGCTCGAAAGGACCCGGCTCGGGGCTGGCTGCTTCCGGCACTGGCTCGAGGCCCTTATCCTGACGCCGGTTTTCGCGCAGAAAATGGCTTGCAATGATCTTCTGTGCAACTCCATAAATGAAGGACTGCAGGGAATCCGGGTTTCTGAGTTCTCCTGCACGTATTTTCACAATGACAACCACCAGCGTATCCTGGCTGATGTCTCGCGCATCCTCCGGGTTTCGCACCCGACGCAGGATGAGGAACCGCAAACCCCGGGAAAAGCGCCGGATCAATTCTTCTTCTGCCGCCGCTTCTCCGGCGATGATTCGCGCGACGAGGTCGGACATCTGCTTGGCTATTCTCCGGTCCAGGATGGACCGCGAATCGTAGCTTGCCGTGCGTGTCAAGGGAATCGGTCACGGAATCGAGTCCTGTTGTGGTCGTGCAGCAGTGAGCGGCGGGTGCGGATGTAGATGTAGTGTACGCAGAGGGCGAAACATCACAGTCTGCAGCACCGGGAACCCCGAGTTGCACTCGGGCCGTCGCGCAGCGACGCTTTCGGAAGCGCGGGGCCCGGAACTTGGAAGTAGCGCGGTCCCGGCGCGCGCATAACCGCGATTCTCGGACCGGTACAGATCGCGCCGGCGGCCGCGTCCACACAGGGCGTCAGCATGCACCGGGAACCCCGAGTTGCACTCGGGATGTCGTGCAGCGACGCGCTTTTCGACCTGCGACCAACTCTGCTCAGATCAACCAACTCCCGGCGTCACCTGGCGTTGCTGCCCGAGTACAACTCGGGGTTCCGTCCGCAAGCGCCGACTTCACCGGGAACCCCGAGTTGCACTCGGGCCGTCGCGCAGCGACGCTTTCGGAAGCG
>DAIMJK010000221.1:0-6412 GCA_036722245.1 Lysobacterales bacterium | reverse complement strand
TGGTGGAGGGAGGTGGATTCGAACCACCGAAGGCGTAAGCCAGCAGATTTACAGTCTGCCCCCGTTGGCCGCTTGGGTATCCCTCCACAAACGAGCCGTACATTCTGGGCCAAGGGGGGCTGTAATGTCAACTAGAGCGAGGGCTCAGGGTATACGGTCGGGCTGAGGGGTTGCGATTCGGAGAGTTCTCCGCCAGCGCGCTCTGCTCGGGGTCGGAATCGGAATCGATCCGACCCCGACTCCCCGCTTCCCATCGCTGCATCTGCCCTGGGCCCTGGCTCTTCTGACCCTCAGCCATCAGCCCTGCTCCCCAAGACAAAGGCCGCCCGAAGGCGGCCGTTGCATGACTCATCGTGGAAGCTGGATCAGAAGCGACGCACCGTCACCAGACCCAGACCCATCACCAACAGTCCGGCCAGCAGCAGGCTCAGCCTGTCAAGGGTCGGCACCGGGACGGGGTCAAAACCGACCACGACAGAGGCACTGTTGTTGTCAGCCACCGGATCGACAGTCGTCGTACTGACCGATGCCGTCGCAGCGATATCGCCACCGAGCACCACCGCCACCGTAATCTGACAACTGGTGCTGGCGCCATTGGCCAGGGTCGGCACGCTCCAGCTCACCGTGTTGCCGGTGAGCACCGCGCCGCAGGTACTGCTGACGAAGGACACCTTGTTCGACAGGATCAGGCTGAACAGCACGCCGGCCGCGTCGCCCGGGCCGTTATTGGTGCCGGTGACGGTATAGACGAAGGTATCACCGACGGCCAGACCACCGGCCGGGGCGGCACTGATCGTGATCGCCACGTCGGCCGGGAAGGGCACGCCGCCAAGGACCACGGTGGAGCTGTTATTGGCCGGATCCGGATCGGTGGTGGTACTGGCGACGGTCGCGGTGTTGCTGATTTCGCCGAAGTTGTTGATCGTCGTAACGATATCGCAAGTGGCGTTGGCGCCATTGGCTAGCGTGCCGATCGTCCAGGTCACCGTGTTGCCCGCCACAGCTGCCATGCAGGTGTTCGAGACGTAGGTCACATTGGCCGGCAGCACGTCGGTGACGACCACGTTCTCGGCATCTGCGGGACCGCCATTGTTGACGGCCAGAGTGAAGGTGACGGTGTCCCCTACGACCGGCGCCGGCGGGGCGGTGGCGGTCTTTACAATCGCCAGGTCGGCCGGGGGCGGTACGCCAACGATCACCACAGTCGAGCTGTTGTTGGCCGGATCCGGATCGTTCGTGGTACTGGCGACGGTCGCGGTGTTACTGATTTCGCCGAAGTTGTTGATGGTCGTGACGATATCGCAAATCGCATTGGCGCCATCGGCGAGCGTGCCGACGGTCCACGTCACCGTGCTGCCAGCCACAGCGGCGCCGCACGTGTCGGATACATAGGTCACATTGGCCGGCAACGTGTCGGTCACGACCACGTTCTCGGCATCGGCCGGACCGGCATTACTGACGGTCAGCGTGAAGGTGACCGTATCGCCTACGACCGGAGCGGCGGGCGAATCGGCGGTCTTGACGATGGCGATGTCCGCATCCAGACCACCGACCACACCCACAATCTGAAACAGGAAATCCGGTTTGGGCGGCGCCACCGTATTGCCGCCGACGCCGCACACGGTCATTGGCGTGAAGGTCGTGCAGCCGGTGCCAAAGCCATCACCAGGATTGACCCACGCCGCGCCGGAGAAGTCCTGCACCAACCGATTGGACCAGAAAACCTGGCCGGATGCAGCGAAGCTCTGATTGGCGACCAGCGACACCCAGTAGCGCCCCTGAGGCAGGATGCATGGCGCTGGCAGCACCACATTGAACGCGGAAGCTGGCGTGCCGGTCTGACCGGACGGCAGCGCGGTGTAGCCGCAGATCACAGCGCCGGGCAAATCGGTGGTACCACCACCGGGCGAATTGGCGTGAATCGCCACGTCGACCGAGTCAGGCGTGCCGGTAGCGGCCTGCGAGATGACGAAGTTCAGCCGGTCAATGGTCCAGCCGGCGGCGTCAGTCACCTCGAAGTCATCAGCGCCCTGATTGTCGTAGATCTCGAGACCGGGCTCGAAATTCTGCACCGGAGCGCCGTTCCCGGCCGGATCGGAAGTCTGATCGTAGAGCACACCGGAGCCTTCCGGGATTGGTGCAAAGGCTGGCGTACCGCTACCGACACCCGCCTGGGACACGGGATTGGCGAATATATTGGTGGAGGCACAGACACAGAGTGCGGCGATAGTCGCTGAAAGGGTGCGCTTCATCATGATTCCTGTCTTGTTTTGGCCGCGGGGCTACGGCGTAGAGGCGGGCAAACTATATTCGCTTGACGACTGTCAAGGCAAGCGTGATGGGCGAACGGTCCGGAACGCCGCTGCCAGCACCACGGCGCCGTCCTCCCCGTATTGCCGCACCCGGTCAGGAGACGGCTTGTTGCATGCGTTCCGCCCACGGCGCCAGAAAATGGGTATAGGGCCGCGAACGGCCAATACCCCGACGGTCCACCGGCTCGCGTACCTGGCTGGCGCTGGCTGTGCGTACGATTCGCTCCGCCCGTTCCGGTTGGAGACACGCTTTGTCCCAGGATAGACCGACGTGCTGCAGTAACCCACGGGCCGCCGCTGGCAGATCGGCAACCAGTTGTTCGTAGTCGATAGTCAGATAGCGGGTGGGGTAGCTTTGCCGCCAATGCGCGTCCAGCAGGCAGAAGTCGTGGTGGTAGGCGACCAGGTCATCGAGGTCATAGCTGAACGCCTGGCCGCGGGCGAAATACTGCTGGAAACAGGACCAGCAGGTATCCAGCGGATCACGCCTGACACCGATGACACGCGCGCTCGGCAGCATGCTCAAGGCCGCACCCGCGTAAAGGAAGTTGTTGGGCAGCTTGTCGGTGAAGATCATGCCCGGCGCGCGCCAGCGTCGGGTGCGGTGAAGGTAGGCGTCACCGAGCCTGAGCCAATCCGCGCTGGTCATCTGCGCCACCCAATCGGGAAAGTCGGCCCCGCGGCGGTCACTCTCCGCGGCGATGACGGCCGGCAGATCGGGTAATTCGCTGGCCGCGTTGACCTGCGGGTGCGCCGCCAGAATCTGCTCGACCAGGGTCGATCCGGCGCGCGGCAAGCTGACGATGAAGACCACTGGCGGCGGACCATCGGCACGGCCAGGCGGCGCCGAGATGGCCGGAAAGCGTTCGCGGGTGGCGGTGGCGAGCGCCGAAAACTGCTCCCGGTTCCAAGGCAGACGCTGGCGTTGCAGCGCGTTGGCCTGCTGCAGCGTCTCGAAGGCCTGGGCGTAGGACCCTTGCTGCTCCAGCGCGCGGGACAGCGCAAAGCGCATCTGGATATCGTCTACGCTACCGGCTGCCACGCACCCGATGGCCAGACGCAAGGCATCGATGTCAGCGGCACTGAACTCCACCACCTTCAGATTGGCCAGCCCCCACCAGGCATGGCCGGAACAGGGCTGCAACTGCAGCGAACATCGAAAGGCCGCCTCGGCCGCGGCGGCATCGCCCAGGGCCTTGTGCACGTCGCCCAACACGGCGTGTGCAACGGCATGATCGGGTTTGAGTTCGACGGCCCGCAACAACGGGGCCAGCGCCAGATCATCGTTGGCATTGGCCTTCAAGGTCTTGCCCAGATTGTACCAGGCAGCGGCACTGCGGGCGTCCAGGCGACAGGCCGTGCGCAAGGCTGCGATGGCGTCGTCCAGATGCCCCAGCGCTGCCAGCACACTGCCCAGATTCATATGCAGCAGGGAATTGCCGGGCGCGCTCTTGATGGCCCGCCGCAATCGCTGCCGCGCCTCTTCACTGCGGCCCTGTTGATGCATGGCCAGAGCCAGCAGACGCTGTGCCTCGGCGTCCCTGGGTCGGTACTTCAAGGCCGCCAATGCGCTACTTTCGGCCAACCGCCAGGCGCCAGCACGCCAGGCCGCCGCGGCCTGACTTCGCAGTCGATCAAACTCGTTCATCGGCCCTGTTCAGCGAGCAGCGCAACGATGCTGGCCGCCGCTTCCCTGCCCTCGTATACAGCAGTCACCACCAGATCCGCACCGCGCACCATGTCGCCGCCGGCGAAGATCCGCGGGTGGCTGGTCTGAAACGGCAGCGGGGTCGATTCCGCCGCCACCTGCAGGCGCCCGTTGACATCGACCCCGATACCCTGGTCGCCAATCCATGGCGGCGGATCGGGCTGGAAGCCGAAGGCGATCACGACCGCGTCGGCCGGCAGCACGCTCTCGCTCCCCGAGACATTCTGCGGCCGGCGGCGACCGTTGGCATCGGCGGGCCCCAGTTCGGTTTCGACCACGAGTACGCCTTCGACCCGATCCTGGCCGAGTATCGCCAGCGGCTGGCGGTTGAACAGGAACTGGACGCCTTCATCCTTGCTGTTCTTCACCTCGCGCCGCGAACCGGGCATGTTTGCCTCGTCGCGTCGATAGACGCAGGTGACACTGGCCGCGCCCTGGCGGATCGCGGTGCGGTTGCAGTCCATACCCGTGTCGCCCCCGCCCAGCACCACGACCTGCTTGCCCTCCAGATCGATCTTGCGCTGGCCGCTGCGGATGCCGAGCAGTGGATTGACGTTGCCGATCAGGTAGGGCAAGGCCTTGTGCACGCCCTTGAGTTCCAGCCCGGGCAGTCCGCCATCGAGCGCGGCGTAGGTTCCCAGGCCGAGGAACACCGCATCAAAATCTTCCAGCAACTGATCGATGCCCAGATCAACCCCGATCTCCACCCCGAGTTGGAACCGCACGCCCATGCCTTCGAGCACCTGCCGACGCAGCCGGACGATGTCCTTGTCGAGTTTGAAGGGCGGAATGCCGAAGGTGAGCAGGCCGCCAATCTCGGGCTGACGGTCGTAGACCACGGTTTCGATCCCCTTGATCGCCAACCGATCGGCGCAGGCCAGTCCGGCCGGACCGGCACCGACCACCGCGACCCGCTTGCCCGGTACCCGCTCAGCCACCTTGGGCCGCCAGCCCATCGCGAAGGCCTGATCGGTGATCTGGCGTTCGACCGCGCCGATCGTGACCGCGCCGAAGCCGTCCTCGAGCGTGCAGGCGCCCTCGCACAATCGGTCCTGCGGACAGACCCGGCCGCAGATCTCCGGCAGCGGGTTGGTTTCGTGCGACAGCTCGGCCGCCTCGATGATTCGCCCCTCTCGCGCCAGTTCCAGCCAGCGCGGGATGTAGTTGTGGACCGGACACTTCCATTCGCAATAGGGATTGCCGCAATCCAGGCAGCGGGCCGACTGCTCGGCGGTCTCACCATTGACGTATTCGCCGTAGATCTCGTCCCAGCCCTGGATGCGCGTGGCCACTGGCACTTCGGCCGGCATCTTGCGCGGGATTTCCAGAAATTCCAGATATCGGGTCGCCATCGCATTCCTCCTCAGGCTGCCCGCTTCAGGCTTTCGACCAGCGATTCCATGCTCGCCGCCTTTGGCTTGGCAAGCCAGAACTTCGGCAGGAAGTCGCGGAATCCATCCAGCAGGGTCTGGCCCCAGACGCTTTCGGTGTACTCCACGTGCGACTCGATCAGTCCGCGCAGATGCTGCAGATAGTGCTCCATGCCCTCGGTGGAGATGCGCTGGATATCGATCAGCTCATGATTGTAGCGATCGACGAAGTCGCGGTCGGTGTCGAGCACGTAGGCAAAGCCACCGGTGAAACCGGCACCGAAGTTCAGCCCGGTGCGGCCAAGCACAGCGACGACGCCGCCGGTCATGTACTCGCAGCAGTGGTCGCCCGCACCCTCGACCACCGCACGCGCGCCGGAATTGCGCACCGCGAAGCGCTCGCCAGCGACGCCCGCGGCGTAAAACTCGCCGCCAGTCGATCCATACAGACAGGTATTGCCGGCAATCACCGTACGGCGAGCCTCGAACCTCGATCCGGCTGGCGCGCTCAACACGATGCGCCCACCCGCCATGCCCTTGCCGACGTAGTCATTGGCCTCGCCTTCCAGTCGCAGATGCAGCCCGGCCGCGTTCCAGGCACCGAAGCTCTGCCCGGCGCTGCCGTGGAAATTCAGCTGCAGCGGCGGACCCGGCAGGCCGGCGTCGCCATAAGTGCGCGCGATCAGGCCGGATACCCGCGCGCCAATGGTGCGGTCGCGATTGCTGATCGGATAGCTGTAGCTGCCGCCGCCGCCATTGCGCACGGCCGCTTCAACTTCGGCCTGAATGCACTGCGCCAGACCGCCCTTGTCAGCGGGCGGATTGCGCTCGACCGTGCAGCCCCGCTCACCGTCGACGATCAAGCCGTCGCTCGACAGCAGCGGCCGCAAATCGAGTCCGCGTGCCTTGCCACTGGCGGCAGCGACAGGTCGCAACAGATCACTGCGGCCGACCAGTTCGCCCAGCGAGCGTGCGCCCAAGCTGGCGAGGCGTTCCTCGATGCGCTCGTACCCGCGATCAAT
>DAIMJK010000220.1:0-6417 GCA_036722245.1 Lysobacterales bacterium | reverse complement strand
GAAGTCATCGTTGCCGCGCAGCAACACCAGCCGCGCGGTCGCCGGGCGCGTCTCGCCCTCAGCGTCGATGCCGCCACCAAGACTCTGGTCGTAGACCACCGCCAGGCCAAGCGCATCACGGTACAAGGGCAAGGAGCGCTCTATGTCGCGTACCAAGAGCGTGGTACGGCGCACGTCAACCGGACCCTGCTGATCCTCGGGCAGCGGCGCGGCAACCAGGAGCAGGGGCACAAGCACGGTACAGAATGCCAAGAATCGGATCAGGCGCATCAGAGACCTCGCGTTTTGGTTGGGGTATACAGCGCCGGATCGAGCTCGATGTTAACCAGAGTTTCGACCCAGCGGATATCGTTGCTCAAGGCCGCTAGCGACCGCGCACCAGTGATCGACGATGCGAGAGGGTGCGACATTCCACAGCCCCTGCGCGTTCGCAGCCAAGTAGGCAAACACCTGCTCCAGATGCCCAATGCGGTGTGGCTGGCCCATCACCCAGGCGTGCAGATTGAGCGCCAGCACGCGTCCGTGACCAGTCCTGCCGGCCTCCTCCAGCATGAAGTCGCAAGCGTCCATTACCTGCTGCGCCCATTCGCCCTCGGCATGCAGATTTTCCATCACCACGAACCGGTCCTCCAGCTCCAGCGAGAGCGGCAGACTGATGATGCTGTCTTGGTGATAAGGCAGTTCGTCGTTGACCCAGTCCGCGCACCAGCCGATGCCGGCTTGCGCGAGCAGCTTCGTCGTTTGCACCGATTGCGAGCGCGCCGGCGACAGCCAACCGCGGATGGGGAAGGGCGTGAGCGTTCGCAGCGCCGCGAGCGAATCGGCAATCAGCGCACACTCGACGAACGCGTCCATGCCTTCGTAGTGCACGCTATCCATGTTCCAGCCGTGGCCCAGCCATTCGTAGTCGGTTGCTGCAAGCGCCTGCATCAGGGCTGGATAGCGGCCAACCAGTTCGGCATTGACCGCTAGGCTGGCGGTCAGTCCGTAGCGCTGCAGCGCATCCAGAATGCGGTACACGCCAACCCGGTTCCCATAGTCCCGCAACGTGTAGTGGCGCAGATCCGGATAGGGCATGCTCATGGCGCCAGGCGCCTTGAAGCCCGCACCCGCCGGATTGAGCGGAAAGTGCTCCACGCACAGGTTGATCCAAAGCGCCAGCGCTCGGCCATCCGGCCAGAGCAGCTTCGGGCGGTCCTCCAGCATCGACCACCCATAACGATCATGGTCCATACCGTATCGGCGAGTGCGATACTCAAGATGATCCTTGGGCAGTGTCATCGGCCATTCTCCGCCTGCTGCGCCACCACGGCCTGGTCGTAGTAATGCGCAAGGTAGTACTGCGCGATCTCGCGTCCGGTCGCCTTCCAGACACCATCGTGGCCGCAGATGTGCTCCAGTGCGTCCTCCAGTGCGCGTATCCGGTGCGGGTGGCTGACCTGGTAGGCATGCAAAGGGATGCACAGCACCGTGCCGCTGGCTTCGCCCTCGGCGTAGAGTCGGTCGAATGCGTCCTTGATCATCTGGCCATAGCGGCGCGGCTCGATCCGATTGACCACATAGACGATGGTGTCGTTCAGTTCCAGTGAATAGGGCACTGACACAAAGCGCTGACCACTGCGAGTGCGAACCGGAGTCGGTTGGTCGTCGTGGAACAGGTCACAGGTGTACAAGCCACCCAGTTCCGCGAACAGGTCGATGGTGTGCTCGCTGTGGGACAGCGCCGGTGCCAGATAGCCGTCACAGTGCTGGCCGGTGTGGCGCGCGATCAGCGCCATCGATTCAGCCAACATGTCCCGCTCCTGGTTTTCGTCCATGCAATACACGTAGCGGGTGTTGTAGATGCCGTGGCTGAAGAACTCCCAGCCACGCTCGGCAGCCATCGCGATCACCTCGGGATGGTGGATGCACATCGCAGTCGACAGGGACACCGAGCCGCGCAAGCCGAAGCGATCCAGCACGCGCATCATGCGCTGCTGACCGATGCGATTGCCGTAGTCCCGGGTGGCATAGCCCACCACGTCCGGATGCGGGCGAGGCCAGGGCTTGCGGCTGGGATTGGCGGGCGGATCCAGCTCGTAGAACTCGATGTTGGGCGCAATCCACAAGGCCACACGTGCGCTCCCTGGCCAGACGATGCGCGGCCGGTCGCGGTAGGGCCAATACGCATACAGCCCGGGATCGGCATTCACCGCAGCGATTCCAGCGCGAGCCGGACAGCCTCGAAGGGCTCGACATCTGCGTACTTCAGCATCATGTCGCAGAGGTTGGCGTAGTGGGGAATCTCGTGCTTGTCCGCCACGCACTCCTCTGGAACGATGCAGCGGAAATTGCGGGAAAGGCCGTCGACCACGGTGGCGCGGACGCAGCCGGAGGTCGAGCCGCCGGTCACGATCAAGGTGTCGACCCGTTGCCAAGTCAGCAGCGACCACAAATTGGTCTCAAAGAACGCGCTGGCCATGCGCTTGAGAATCAGCGTGTCGCCCGGCTCCATGCAACAGCGCGGATCAAGCCTGGCGCGGTCGCTAGCGTGCTTGATGTTCTGCAGCGAGTCCTCGGTGTTGGTGCGCGTGCCCCAGACTCCGGCGTCGGCGGCGGAATCGGAATAAGCAACATAGGTCCACACCACCGGACCGCCGCAGGCCCGAACCAGGGCCGAGAGCGCGTTGATGTGCTCAATCTGGTGCGGATCGGTCTGGTACGCGGTGCGGTAGCTGGCGACATCGGTGTAAGCACGCTGCAGGTCGATGTTGACGATGGCAGGGCGTTGGCCGAAGCCGAACTTCGCCCGTTTCGGGTTTGCCTTGATCTCGGCCCACCACTGGCGCGGTGTGAGCTCGCTGCTTTGCATCTGCGGCATGGCACAGGCTCCTTCAGACGGAGGACCGCAATTGGACTGGGATGGGTTTGATCTCCTTGCGGATGCGGGTGGACACCAGGAAGCCAATGAACAACATCGCGCTGATCAGCGCGAAGGCCAATTGGTAGTTGCCATAGTGGTCGAACAACACGCCGGTAAGCCAGATCCCCAAGCCACCACCGATCGCATCCAGCACTGTGACCGTGCCGAGGATCTTGCCCGCCGCAGTGAGGCCAAAGCTGTTGATGGCCTGCAGTTGCAGCAGGGTGTACAGCCCACCCCAGCCCAGCCCGAACAGCGTGATGGCGACCCAGACCAGCGCCGGGCTGAGCGTGGCCAGAAACAGACTGCCCGCGAACATGACCGCGATATTGGCCAAGAACACCGCCTTCTGCGGCAGATGGTCGGCGAGCAAGCCGAACAAAAACTTGCCGATTAGCGCCATGCCGAACATCACCCCCAGCGCACGCCCTGCGATAGCCGCCTCGAAGCCCATATCACGCATGTGCAGAAACAGATGCGCACTGGCGGCAAGCATCGAATAGAAGGTCATCATGGCGGTGAAGGCCAATGCCCAGAAGGTCACCGTGCGCAGCGCTTCGCCGTAGGACAGGTCAACGCTCGGATCGGGCACGCCGCCGCCCTGCTTTGGCGGGTTGTCCGCGCCCAGAGCCTTCAGGCCCATCTGCTCCGGTCGACGGGCCACGAACAGCCCGATCAGCAGCACGATCACAGGCACCAGCGCCAGCACCGCGAAGCCCTCGCGCCAGCCCTGATTCTGAACCAGCCAGACGATCAGCGGCGGGAAGAACACCATGCCGCCCAGGCTGGTGCCTACCAGCGCGATGCCGATCGCGGTACCGCGGTGGCGCACGAACCACTGGCTGACCAGGATCACCGCCACGTTCAGGCCGCACGCCACCAGCACGATGGCAAACACCACATGAATCAGGTACACGTGGCTGATCGACTGGATCATGCCGTAGGCAAAGTAGGCCAGCCCCAGCAGCACTCCGCCGATCAGGATCATCGGTCGCACCCCGAGCCGATCGATCGCAATGCCGATGAATGGCGCCAGTGCCCCCGCAATCAGCAGAGTCAGCAGATCACGGAACTTGAGCGCCCCGCGCGACCAGCCGAACTCGGCAAGCAGCGCCTCATCGAAAGCGGTGATGCCGGTAATGGTCATGCCGTTGGACACCATCAGCATCAGCAGCGCAGCGATCGCGATCAGCCAAGGATAGATGCGCTGGAGCATGTCGAGGTCCGATTTCGTCAAATGTCCGGACATATTACTGGTCGCGGCTACAGATGCCTAGTGTGGCGCAACCAGGCAAGGCGGGAAATCGAAATGCACCTCACAGATACAGAGAACAGCGACAGCCGGAACAGTTGCTTCTCCTCGACACTGGATGGCTTCGCTACGCTCTCCATGAATCAAGTCTGACGTCACGTCAGTCCGCTGAGGCAGACAACATGACCAACTGCGCCTCTCGGGGCGCACTCACGCGGCGGCTACAGGCCTAGCCCGCGCGGTCCCGCCGCATCAGCGTGGATTTGCCAAACAGGCTTTCAATCAGATCCACCGCCAGCTTGGCGGTGCGGTTGTGGTCGTCGAAAGCGGGGTTCAGTTCCACCACGTCGAGCGAGGCCAGCGCGCCGGTGTCGGCGATCATCTCCATGACCAACTGCGCTTCCCGGTAATTGGGGCCGCCCGGCACCGTGGTGCCGACACCCGGCGCGATGTCCGGATCGAGAAAGTCGACATCGAAGCTGACATGCAGATGGGTATCGGCGCCGACATCTTCCAATGCCTCGCCCATGGCCCGACGAACGCCGTGTTCATCGAGATAGCGCATATCGAAGATCGACAAGCCGTGCTCATGCACCAGTTGACGCTCGCCTGGATCCACCGAACGAATGCCGATCTGCGCCAACTGGTTGCGGTTCAACGTCGGGCCTTGCCCACCGATGTTCACCAGCGCTTCAGGCCCGATACCGAACAAACAGGCCACCGGCATGCCGTGGACATTGCCCGACGGGGTGATCTCCGAGGTGTTGAAATCGGCATGCGCATCCAGCCACAGCACCTTCAGGCGCTTGCCAGCACGCCGGCAGTGCGCCGCTACCGCGGCGATGGAACCAATGGCCAGGCAATGGTCGCCGCCGAGCAGGATAGGCATGCGGCCCTCACCCAAGGACTGGCTCACGGCGGCAAAGACGGCCTGGTTCCACGCCACCACCTCGTGCAAATGACGGTAACCGGTGTCGGGCGGCTGCATCGGGTTGATCGGGCCGGACAGGTTGCCGCGATCATCGACTGCCAGCCCCCGCGCCATCAGCGCCTCGCGCAATCCGGCGACACGCAACGCCTCCGGGCCCATCGACGCGCCGCGGTCGGCAGCGCCGACGTCGGTGGGAGCGCCAATCAGGGTAATAGGTCGCTTGGTCATGGGTTGGGTACTGGCTCGGCAGGGGCGCGCAGCCTAAACGCTTGCCGAATCAGGCTGCAAGCGCCGCTTGGCCTACACCGACGGCTCGTTCAGAATCGCGCCGTCGCACGCCTGGCCCGCATCGGCCATGCTTGCCCCCGCCGCTTTGTCCGGCCAGCGTTGCACCCCGCCCGTTCAGGACCCACCCACGCCATGACCGCTGCCTCCGAACCGCGCCTGGTTTCGCCTGCGCAGAGCCGTGAAGAGGAAGCCATCGAGGCCAGCATCCGGCCGCGACGACTGGACGAGTACCTGGGCCAGAAGGCGGTGCGCGAACAACTCGGCATATACATCGAAGCCACCCGGCGCCGCAGCGAAGCGCTCGACCATGTACTGATCTTTGGCCCGCCAGGGCTGGGCAAGACCACTTTGGCTCACGTGGTGGCCAACGAACTCGGCGTCAACATGCGCCAGACCTCCGGCCCGGTGCTGGAGCGCGCCGGTGACTTGGCAGCGCTGCTGACCAATCTGCAGCCGCGCGATGTGCTGTTTGTCGACGAGATCCATCGCCTGTCGCCGGTGGTCGAAGAAGTGCTGTATCCGGCGATGGAGGACTTCCAGATCGACATCATGATCGGCGAAGGGCCCGCGGCGCGCTCCATCAAGCTGGACCTGCCGCCGTTCACGCTGATCGGCGCCACTACCCGCGCCGGCCTGCTGACGGCGCCACTGCGCGACCGCTTCGGCATTGTCCAGCGGCTGGAGTTCTACACCATCGAAGAGTTGCGGATGATTGTCTCGCGCTCCTCGCGGATTCTCGGCATCCGCTGCGAGGATGACGGCGCTCTGGAGATCGCCCGCCGCGCCCGCGGCACGCCGCGCATCGCCAACCGCCTGCTGCGGCGCGCCCGCGACTATGCCGAAGTGCGCGGCAACGGGATCATCACCCACGCCAGCGCCGCCGCCGCGATGGACATGCTGAACATCGATCCGCAAGGATTCGATGCCCTCGACCGGCGGCTGCTCGGCTTGATGATCGAGCACTTCGACGGCGGCCCGGTCGGTGTCGATGGCCGGCCTAGGACAGATCGATTTTCCCAAGCCAGCGGCGCGGACCGGCGCTTC
>DAIMJK010000219.1:0-6464 GCA_036722245.1 Lysobacterales bacterium | reverse complement strand
AAGCACCCGCTCATCGGCGATGCCGGTAGCCTGCAGCCGCGCGATCAAGCGATCCCGCGCGCGTTGCGAGGTCATTCCGCTGCCGCCTGACAAGGGCCGTTGCGCAATCATTTGTTGAGGGTACTGATCCAGCTGGCGACATTCTCCAGCGCGCGATAGCGGGTAAGGTCCACGGTGATCGGCGTGACCGACACATAGCCACGGCGGACGGCGTCGAAATCGGTCCCTGGGCCAGCATCCTGCTCCGGCCCGGCCGGCCCGATCCACCAGATCGGCCGTCCGCGCGGGTCGTACTGCTGCACGCAGGGCTCGGAGCGATGACGATGACCAAGCCGGGTTACCTCGAAACCCCTGATCTGGTCGAAAGGCAGATCGGGCACATTGACGTTGAGGATCGTGTCGGCCGGCAGTGGATCGTCAATCAGGCGCTGCACGATCTGCAGCGCGGCCTTGCCGGCGCTGTCGAAGTGCTCACCCCGATGATCGCGGCTCACCAGCGAGACGGCGACCGCCGGCAGACCGAGGAAGCGACCCTCCATCGCTGCAGCGACAGTGCCTGAGTAGAGTACGTCATCACCCAGATTGGCCGAGTTGTTGATGCCGGACACGACCAGATCGGGCTCGTCTTCGAGCATGCCGGCCAGCGCCAGATGAACGCAGTCGGTCGGTGTACCGGCGACCCGAAAGCGACCTTCGCCCAGATCGTGAACGCGGATCGGCTGATCGAGGGTGAGCGAATTACTCGCGCCGCTGCGATCACGATCCGGCGCAACCACACTGACCCTCCCCAGAACTGCGCGCCAGCACGGCAATTCCCGGCGCGTCCACGCCATCGTCATTACTGATCAATACATGCATTCACACTTATCCCTGTGCAATCCAGACGCCGCCCGTACACGGACACGCCAATCTGACCCGAGGCCATTATGATACGGGTTGAGGGGCTCGACCGGACCGTGCCGCGCTCCGCCGTCATGCAGCCGGCGCCGACACTGTCCGATTCGCGGGCCATTTTGATCAAGGGAACCGCAAGCAAGGTGAGCAAGGATCCAACCGAGACCGAACGCCAGCTGTTTCGCGACGCGATCGGTCCGGTCCGACCGATCGAGGCCGTCCCGCTGCCGAAAGCGCCGAGACCACGCCCCCTGCCACGGCACAGCCAGGCCGATGAGGCCGATGTGCTGCGCAACCTCGGGCGCGAGCAACCGGTGCTGGAAGGGGCCGAGAGTGGCGAGGTACTGAGCTACATCGCGCCCGGCTATGCCCATCGCTATCTGCGCCGGCTGATCCGCGGCCAGTACCTGATCGCCGACGAGATCGACCTGCATCATCTGGATCTGCGCCGGGCGCGCGAGTTGCTGGCGAGCTTTCTGCGCCACAGTCAGCTCGGAGGGCGGCTGTGTCTGCGCCTGATCCATGGCAAGGGCGGCCAGAATGGTTCGGTCCTGAAGGCGATGGTCGAGCAGGAACTGGTCCGCCGCAGCGACGTCATCGCCTTCCACTCAGCGCCACCGCGCCAGGGCGGTACCGGAGCGGTGGACGTTTTGCTGCGACCGCGCTGAGCACCGGATTGATGCGTCATCCATTCATTGCCCTGATCAATTTCTACCAACGCTGGCTCAGCCCCTTGCTGGGACCGCGCTGCCGCTTCCATCCGACCTGCTCCAGCTATGCCCGCCAGGCGCTGCTCGAGCATGGTGTGATCCGCGGCGGCTGGATGACGGCAATGCGCATCCTGCGCTGCGCGCCCTGGAGCGCCGGTGGAATCGATCCGGTACCCGAGCGCTTTCGCTGGTGGCCGCACACAGCGGATGGATGCAGTGCCGAGGCCTGCCACGGCAACGACTCCACGCCGACCGACAACATCGACGGACCCGGGAAACGCCAATGAATCGCCCCACTACCAATCAAGGGTTGACACATCTTGCTAAGGACAACACAATGCGCGGCTCCACCGATCCCGGATAGCTCAGCCGGTAGAGCAAGTGACTGTTAATCACTGGGTCGCAGGTTCGAGTCCTGCTCCGGGAGCCAAATATACCTTCAGGACGATTCCAGACCGTCCCGAGACTACAACCAAGCCCGCGCCCTCGCGGGCTTTTTTGTGTCCTTGCCGCTGAAGAGCTATGGAACGAGGCTTCACAGTTGCAGCCTTGCCCGCGCAGCCCTCTACCTTAACGCTGCAATCTTCTCCCGAGCAGGTTTCTCGATCGCGCCGCGCTCTGTCACCAGCACGTCGATCAGGTCCGCCGGGGTGACGTCGAAGACCGGGTTCCAGGCTTGCGCGCCGGAGGCGGCAATGCGCTGTCCGGCAACGCCCAGCAGTTCCTCGCCGGAGCGCTCTTCGATTTCGATCTGGCTGCCGTCGGTGGTGCTCAGGTCGACCGTGGACCAGGGACAAACGATCATGAAGCGAGCGCCGAAGTGGCGTGCCGCGATGGCATGTGCGAGCGTGCCGATCTTGTTCGCAGCGTCGCCATTGGCACAGACCCGATCGGCGCCGGTGATGACCCATTGCACCTTGCCCGAGGCGATCAGCCATGCACCGGCGCCGTCGGCGATCAGGCGAGCCTCGATGCCGTCCTGCAGCAACTCCCATAGTGTCAACCGACTGCCCTGCAGCCAGGGTCGGGTTTCGGCCGCGTACACCGCATCGATGCGGCCAGATGCGACCCCGGCCCGAATCACCCCCAGCGCCGTGCCCAGCCCGCCGGTGGCGAGCGAACCGGTATTGCAATGGGTCAGCACGCCGCTGCCTTTCGCCAGGTACGCCGCGCCGAGTTCGGCCATTCGGTAGTTGGCCGCCAGGTCCTCGGCCGAGATCTCGACCGCCTCGGCCAGCGCCCGCGCCGCGGCCTGCTCGGGCGGCAGTCCAGTGCAGACCAGATGAACACGATGCAATGCCCAGGCCAGGTTCACCGCGGTCGGTCGCGCGGCTCGCAGCAAGGCCAGATCGACCTCCCAAAGGCGCCTGAACTCCGCCTCGCTGATCGCCTCGTTGGCCCGCCGGCGCGCCGCCAACGCCGCCCCATAAGCCGCCGCGATGCCGATCGCTGGTGCGCCGCGGACCACCAGATCCCTGATCGCCTGCGCCGTATCCGCCGCGCCCCGACAACTCAACCACTGCTGCTGCGCCGGCAGCAGGCGCTGATCGAGCAACTCGAGATGGTCGTCGGCAAAGCGCACGGCGCGAACGCGGTCGAACTGGGACAGGTCGGTCATAGGGGGTGCTCGGAGTTGGGGTGGCTGCGGCTAGTTTGCCACTTGAAAGCAGGGCCGAGGGCTGAGGGCTGGGATCAGAAGAGCAGTTCCAGTTGCCAGTTCCAGTAGCCAGTCATGAGCAGGAGAGCTGAGATACTGGTGTTTCGCGGCAAGCCCCGAGCGCTGGTCTGGTAGGGCGTATTGTTCGGCAGCACTTCGACAGCGAGATCCCATCGGGGTCGGTGTCGGCAGCGGAATCGATTCGTTTCGGTGTGACCGTCATCCTCCTCGCAGGCCGTAGCCACGCCTCCTACCGATTTCGAGATCGGCGCGATCCGGTCGCGTACGGCAGCCCTTAGCCATGTTTCATGCAAGCACCACCGTCACACACTTGCTATGATTACCGGCTTGCCCGCGGTGGGTAGCGGGCCCTGATTGATCAGCGCAGGTCGATTGTTGCCGGCGCGCCTACAAGGATGGTTGTTCATGGCAGAACTCGCGCGCGAGATCCTGCGCATCAATATCGAAGACGAGATGCGGCAGTCCTACCTCGATTACGCGATGAGCGTGATCGTGGGCCGGGCCCTGCCGGATGTTCGCGACGGTCTCAAGCCGGTGCATCGGCGCGTGCTGTACTCGATGCACGAGTTGGGCAATGACTGGAACAAGCCGTACAAGAAATCCGCTCGCGTCGTCGGTGATGTGATCGGTAAATACCATCCGCATGGTGATACGGCCGTCTACGACACGATCGTGCGGATGGCGCAGCCCTTCTCGCTGCGCTCGCTGCTGGTCGACGGTCAGGGCAACTTCGGCTCGGTCGATGGTGACTCGCCGGCGGCGATGCGTTACACCGAAATACGCCTGACCAAGCTGGCCCACGAGTTGCTGCGTGACATCGACAAACAGACGGTCGATTTCACCCCCAACTACGACGGCAGCGAGCACGAGCCGGCGGTGCTGCCGACGGTGGTGCCAAACTTGCTGGTGAATGGCTCGACCGGCATCGCGGTCGGCATGGCGACCAACATCCCGCCGCACAATCTGAACGAGGTCGTCGACGCGACGATCGCGATGATCGACAACCCGGACATCGATGTGCCCGGACTGATGCAGCACATGCCCGGACCGGATTTCCCGACCGCTGGCATCATCAACGGCGCCTCCGGCATCGTCGAGGCCTATCACACCGGCCGTGGCCGCTTGTTGGTGCGCGGCAAGGCCGATGTCGAGAACGACGGTCAGCGCGACATCATCATCGTCAGCGAGTTGCCCTATCAGGTCAACAAGGCGCGCTGGATCAAGGCCATCGCCGATCTGGTCAAGGCCAAGGAGATCGAGGGCATCGCCGGTGACGGCCTGCGCGACGAGTCGGACAAGGACGGCATGCGCGTCGTCATCGAACTCAAGCGCGGCGAGAACGGCGAGGTGCTGCTGAACCAGCTGTACCAGAAGACCCAACTGCAGACGACCTTCGGCGTCAACATGGTTGCGCTGGTTGGTGGCCAGCCGCTGACACTGGGCCTGAAGGCGATCCTGGAGAACTTCATCCTGCATCGGCGCGAAGTGGTCAGCCGCCGCTCGGTGTTCGAGTTGCGCAAGGCGCGTACCCGCGCCCACGTGCTGGAAGGTCTGCTGGTCGCGCTGGCCTCGATCGACGCGATGATCGAGCTGATCAAGACCTCGCCCGACGCCGCCACCGCGAAGGAGCGCATGCTCGCCCGGCAGTGGGAGCCGGGCATGGTGCAGGCGCTGCTGAACGCCGCCGGCGCCGATCGTTCGCGTCCTGAAGGCCTGCCGGCCACCGATGGGCTGGGCCCGAATGGCTATCAGCTGTCCGAGGCACAGGCCAAGGAAATCCTCGAGATGCGCCTGTCCCGCCTGACCGGGCTGGAACAGGACAAGCTGGCCGATGAATACCGCACCCTGCTCGATCTGATCCGCGAGTTGTTCCGGATCCTGGAAGATCCAGATCGGTTGATGGAAGTGATCCGCGAGGAGCTGGTCAATCTGAAGGCCCAGTTCGGCGATGCGCGCCGGACCCGGATCATGCACACCCAGGAAGACCTCGCGCTGGAAGATCTGATCGCACCGGAAGACGTCGTGGTCACGCTGTCGCATGCCGGCTACACCAAGATGCAGCCGCTGGCGACCTATCGCGCCCAGCGCCGCGGCGGCAAGGGCCGCTCGGCCACGGCGGTCAAGGACGAGGACTACATCGAGCGCTTCTGCGTCGCCCACACCCATGACACGCTGCTGTTCTTCACCAGCGCCGGACGGGTGTTCTGGCGCCGTGGCTTCGAGCTGCCGCAGGCCGGCCCGAATTCGCGCGGCCGGCCGATCGTCAACGTGCTGCCGCTGGAGTCCGATGAAAAGGTCCAGGGCATATTGTCGGTGACCGAGTTCAGCGAGGACCGCTACGTGTTCTTCGCGACCCGCCGTGGCCTGGTCAAGAAGACGCCGCTGGTCGACTACTCGCGCCCACGTGCCGCCGGTATTCGCGCGCTGGAAATGCTCGAGGACGACGGTCTGGTGGCCGTCGCACTGACCGATGGCAAGCACGACATCCTGCTGTTCAACAACGAAGGCAAGGCGATCCGCTTCAGCGAGGAGGACGCCCGACCGATGGGCCGGGTTGCCCGCGGCGTGCGCGGCATCCGCTTGTCAGATAGCGCCCATGTGGTGAGCATGATCGTCGCCGAGGAAGCCGACGAAGGCGACATCCTGACCGTCACCGCGCGCGGCTACGGCAAGCGCACACCAATCAAGGACTACCCGCGCCACGGACGTGGCGGCCAGGGCGTCATTGCGATCCAGTGTTCCGATCGCAACGGCTCACTGGTCGGCGCGGTGCAGGTCGGCGACGAACACGAGCTGATGCTGGTGTCCGACCAGGGCACCCTGGTGCGCACGCGCGCCGCCGAAGTCTCGGTGCTCAGTCGCAACACGCAGGGGGTGACGCTGATCCGGGTCGCCAACGACGAGCGCCTGATCGGCGTGGCTCGAGTGGAAGTGGTCGAGGGCGAGGACGAGGCTGTCGGCGATCTGGAGGCGCTGGCGGAAGGCGACCAAGCACCCTCCGAGTCCAGCTCGGGCGAGCCACCACCGGCGGACGCGGCACCGGAAGGCGACGAGTTGCCCAGCGCATAGGGCCGGTTGCGGCTGCTGATCCTGGAACCGCGGCTTCTCCTGAACCCGCGGGCTTCTCCTGGGACCGCGGGCGTCCCGCCCGCAGGCCACACGTGCCTTACGACGACAGGTCG